>NZ_JBSGEL010000109.1:0-17765 GCF_053602875.1 Kitasatospora sp. NPDC004289
TCTCGTGACGGAAGGTCATGCAGATCCTCTCGGAAGTCCCGGGGCGGACAGCTCGGAGCGGGCCCTGAACAGTGGGCTGGCTTCGGGGTGTCGCACGCGGTGGGCGGCTTTCCACACGTGGGGTGTGGTGGGCCGCCCCGGTCACCTTGGCCGCGTGTGCCCGGCCGCCTCGAACGGGCGGGGGCTGCGGGGGTGGACCCGGGCGGTGCGCTGTGCACTGGTTTCGAAGCTACGAGCGGTCGGGGGTCTGGGACAAGCATTTCGGCGAAATGCCAGCTCAGGGCGGCGTTACCGAAGGTACGGCCGAGCCCGCACCCCCGATTCCAAGGGCCCGCCGGACCCTCCACAAGATCCATCCGGGCCCCGTTGTGGCCCCCGTCACCCCCTGCGGACGGTGACGCCGGGCACATCGTCGACCCAACGCAAGGACACGACCACGGACCGTCGGCCCCGCCACCACCAACGGGTGGCCCCCCTCACAGCCGCACCCCGTGGACCCGGCGCGCAATCCGCCAGCGGGTCGGCGCCGAACACCCACCGAGGGCACCGGCCCGGCAGACGGACGCGAGCGGGAGGACCGATGATCAGCGTGGAGCGCACCATGCGCGTCGAGCGGTCGGCCGAGGAGGTGCTGCACTACCTCGCCGACTTCGCGAACACCGTGGAGTGGGACCCGGGGACCGAGGCCTGCGTCCGCCTTGACGGCGGGCCGGTCGTCCGTGGGGCGCAGTGGCGGAACACCTCACGGTTCCGGGGGCGGCTTACCGAGCTGACCTACCGTCTGGAGCGGTACGACCCGGGGCGCTTGGTGTTCGTCGGACGCAACCGCACCGTCACCGCCACCGACGACATCGCGGTCAGCCCGGCCGACGGGGGCGGCACGTTGGTGCACTACCGCGCCTCCCTGCGCTTCCACGGCTTCGCCGCGCTCGCCGCCCCCTTCCTGCGCGGCGAGTTCGAGGGCCTCGCCGACGCGGTGGCGGAACGGCTGCCCCGGGTGCTCACCGGCCCCTGACCCCGCCCCGACCCCTGACCCCGCCCAGGCCCCGGGCCGCCGCGACGGTGACGGGGACGACCAGCAGGGCAAGCAGTGCTCCGCAGACCGCGAGCACCGGGTAGCCGCCGGCGGCGACGACCACTCCGGAGGCGAGTCCGCCGGTGCTGCCCGCGACGGCGAGGGCGCCGTCCACCGATCCCTGGGCACTCGCCCGCCGTTCGACCGGAACGGCCGCCGTGACGATGGCCGTCCCGCTGACCAGGCCGAGGTTCCAGCCGAGGCCGAGCAGCACCAGGGCTACGGCCAGGGCGCCTACGGAGTGACCCGGCGCGGCCGCCGCGAGGACGCCAGCCGCCGCCAGGGTCAGACCGCCCGCCGCCGCGACCGGCAGCGGCCCGAAGCGGTCCACCAGCCAGCCGCTGACCGGGGAGGGCAGGAACATCGCGCCCACGTGCAGGCCGATGACCAGTCCGGCGGCGCCGGTGCCGTGTCCGTGGTGGCCGAGGTGCACCGGGGTCATCGTCATCACGGCGATCATCACCGCCTGGCCGAGCAGCATGACCCACAGTCCGGTCGCCACCCCGGGCCCGCTGGACGCCGCAGCACCGGTGTTCGGCTCCGCGGGCCGTTCCGCAGGACGTTCCGCGGGCGCCTCGGCCGGGTCCGCCGCACCGACGGCCAGCCGGCGGGCGAGCAGCAGCGGATCGGGCCTGAGCAACACCCCGATCAGCACCGCCGCCGCCCCGTACGCGAGCGCCGCGAGCAGGAACGGCCCGGCCAGCGGCGGGATGCCCCATCCCTCGGCGGCCTCGCCGGAGACGGTGACGAGGTTCGGCCCGACCACCGCCCCGAGGGTGGTGGCGAGCAGCACCACGCTGACCGCCCGGCCGCGCCGGTGCGGCGCGGCCAGGTCGGCACCGGCGTAGCGGGCCTGGAGGTTGGTGGCGGTGCCCGCTCCGTACACCAGCAGCGCGAGCAGGAGCAGGGCGACGTGCTGGGCGGCCACGGCGGCGACCACGCCGAGGCTGCCGAGCGCTCCGGCCGCATAGCCGGCGGCCAGTCCGGGGCGGCGGCCGTACCGTTGGCAGAGGCGGCCGACGGCGAGGGCGCCGAGGACGGCCCCGCCGGTGAACAGGGCGCTCGGCACACCGGCCAGGCCGGTCGAGCCGAGCAGGTCGTCGGCGAGCAGCGCGCCGACGGTGATGCCCGCGGCGAGCCCGGTGCCGCTGAGGGTCTGAGCCGCGATCAGGACGGCCAGGGTGCGGCGTTGTTCGGGAGGGTCGGCGGACGGGAGGGCCGCCGGGGTGGCGGCCGCGGCGGCGCTCACCCGGCGGCGAGCGGCTGGAGGGACGAGATCTCCGCCAGCGACATGTCGAGCTGCTGGTGGAGGTAGCGCACGATGGTCCAGTGCGCCGTCGCCTCCTCGTCGAAGGGCCCGAACTCCCGGCAGTAGAGCGGGATCCAGCGCAGTGCCTGCTCCGCCGCGACCTCCCGCCCAGGCTCCTGCTGGTAGGCCTCGTAGCCGATGCTGCGGTGGTGGATGAAGAAGCCGCCGGGCAGGCGCTCGCAGAGGGCGGCGTACTCGCGGGTCTGCAGGATCAGGAAGTGCCAGACCTCGTCGATGTGCTGCTCCACCGGCAGGAACAACCCCGCGAGGGCGTCCCGGTGACGGGAGATCAGGTAGAGGTAGCGCAGGCACTCCAGGACCTGACGCTCGGCGCCCTGCGGGCCGTCCCCGGTGATGGCGGCGGCTTGGGCCACGGCCTCGGCGTGCAGCTCCGCGCCGAGCAGCGACCGTAGTTCGGCGGCCGTGACGAAGGCGCCGGGGGCGCCTGGGGTGCCGGAGGGCTGACTGGTCATCGGGCTCCGTCCGCTGGTCGGCCGTCGGCGGCGAGCCAGGCGTACTTGCCGGACGCGCCGATCGGCAGGTGCTGGTGGTGAGCGATCCGGCCGGGCCGGCCGGTGAGGTCCCGGACGGCGCGGGCGAGCGCCCCGGTCTCGGCCGGGCCGGGCGGGAGGCCGTCGAAGGTGGTGCAGTGGAGCACGGCGCCACCGGCCTCGGTGACGGCCAGGTGCTGGAGGAAGACCTGCGGGGCGATGTCGCTGACCACGTCGTCCAGATCGCCCTGGGCGACGGGCCCGTGCGGACCGGCCAGCAGTTCCTTCTCCCGCCCGCAGAAGCGGGTGATCCGTGCCGGGTCGGCGGAGCCGTCCGCCGTGCGGACGCAGTCGCCGGAACGGTAACGGACCAGCGGCATCCAGGGGTTGCGCACGCTGGTGACGATCAGGCTGTGGATGTGGCTGCCCGGGGCGACGGGGAGGAGTTCGACGCTCATGCCGTGCAGGTAGGGCCGGAAGTCGCCGCCGCTGTCCGCGTAGTAGAGGTAGCCGAGTTCGGTGCTGCCGAAGAGGTCGACGACCGGGCAGTCGAAGCGCTCGCGGAGGTACCGGGAGACGTTGCGCGGGGTGTACTCGTAGGCGTGCACGATGGCGGCCGGCCGGGGGAACCGATCCCACAGGTCCCAGCGGTCGGTCTTCCGCACCAGGTGGGCGAGGTGACTCGACGAGCAGTCCAGCAGGTAGCGCCCCTGCGGGTGCGCCGCAGCGGCCTCCCGCATCTCGCCGAGCATCCGCTCGACCTCATCGCGGCTCCAACCCGCCGGGTCGAGGCGGAGGTTGAGGTAGACGGTGCGCCCGTCCAGCCGGCGGTCGTCCAGCTCCGGCTCGGCGACGGCGGTTCCCCCGCGCTTGCGGGCGTTGACCCGGGCGACGTGCTCGGTGGCGAGCACCGTGGTCAGCGAGACCCGCCGGCTGCCCTCCCGCCAACTCGCGGCGAGGTCGGGGTGTTCGCTCCACAGCCGGTAGTAGGAGTGCAGCAGGAAGTACGGCGGGCGGATGATCTGCATCCGGGCGTGGTTGGTCCCGGTGGAGAGCACGTACTCGGCCTCGCCCGCCTCCAGGGCGGCGGCGAGGGCGGGCGTCATCCAGTTGCCGGGGAACCCGCGGGCGATCTCGGGCTTCTCCAGCACGGGGAAGTGGCCCCGTTCGATCGAACTGCGGTAGATCGGGACGTCCTTGATCCGGTCGACCACGTCGGCGGTCGGCTGGCCGTTCACTGTCACCCCCGGGGTGCGTGCGGGCGGCTGGGTGGTCCACGCACGGGCGGCCGGGCCGGGGCACCGGCCCGGCCACCCGGCTACCGGTGGTGCGTCAGGAGACGCAGCCGGACTTCGCGACGCTGATACAGCCCTCCTTGGCCACGCTGATGCAGCCGTCCTTGGCGGTGGACGCCGAGTTGACGGCGACCCAGCCCTTCCACTTGTCGTCCTGGGTCATCTTGGCGATGAGCTGTTCCACGGGCACCTCCGGGATGAGGAGTGGGCAAGCGGCCTCTTTGAGGTCGCCATGCCAAAGCTAAAGGGATGGTCAAGAACGTGTCAACGACGCGCAATGTGACGAACCTCGAACCGGATTCGCGTTTGCCCGGCCTGACGGCCGGTCAGGGCGGGTCGGGGCGGGTCGGGGCGGGTCGGGGCGGGTCGGGACACAGGGTGGTGGTCCGGATCCGCAGCCCCGAACCCCTCCGCCAACTCCGCCGGTTGACGTCGTCCCTCACTCGCCGAGGACGACCCCGAGGGTGCGGTTCAGCCCACGCGAGCCCGCCTCCGTGAGGTGGACGACCCGGGGGCTGGAGCCCCAGCGCACCCAGTCCAGGGCGAACAGGCGCGCGCTGAGTGCGGCACCCAGGCCGCCCGCGAGGTGGTGCTGCTGCTCGCTCCAGTCGACGCAGTACCGGACGGCGGGACGGCGCGACGCCAACTCCGCGCTGTCGATGCCGAGTTCGGCGAGCACCGGCCGACCGGCCGGAGCGAGGACGTAGGCGAGGTCGCGGCCGTAGGAGGCCGGTCGGTCGCGGACGGCCTCGCCGGGGCGGTGCACCCCGTCGTGCCCGGTGAGCACTCCGCGCTCCAGCAGGCCGCGCATCAGGGCCACGCCGAGCCGCCCGGCCAGGTGGTCGTAGCAGGAGCGGGCCCGGTGCAGGGCGTTGGCGCGGTTGCCCTGCTTGAGCGAGCTGACCGGCAGCGGCGGAGCGATCACGGCGAGGGCCTCCAGCGCCGCACTCACCTCGGGTCCGGCGAGCCGGTGGAGGCGGTTCCTGCCCTGGCGTTCGACGGTGACCAGCCCGCCCTCGACCAGCTTGGCCAGATGCACGCTGGCGGTCGCCGCACCGATGCCCGCCTCCTCCGCCAGTGCCCCGGCGGTGAGCGGGCGGCCGTCGCCGAGGCACTTGAGGATGGCGGCCCGCGACGGATCGGCGATGAGCGCGGCGGCGCGCGCGACGTCGGTCTGGTACTTGAAGGCAGGGGCGCGACGGTCACTGGCGTTGGGCACGACCCCACCCTAGGCCCGGCACGTTTCGTCGGGTGACGAAGCGTCCGGGGCCGATGCTCGTCACCATGACCACCGCAGCGACCCACCACCCACCCGGCCTCCGCGACCACCCGCACCCGGACCGGCTCGCCCTGGCACCCCTGCTCACCCTCAGCCTCGGCTACTTCCTGGTGATGCTGGACGTCACCGCCGTCAACGTCGCGCTCCCCTCGGTCCGCTCCGACCTCGGCACCGGCGCCTCCGCGCTCCAGTGGATCGTCGACGGCTACAGCACCGTCTTCGCCGCGCTGCTCCTGCTCGGCGGCGGCCTGGCCGACCGGCACGGCCCGCGCCGCACGTTCCTCGCCGGGCTCGGCCTCTTCACCGCCACCTCCGCCGCCTGCGCCCTGGCCGCCACCCCCGGCGCACTGATCGCCGGACGGCTCGGCCAGGGCGCCGGGGCCGCGCTGCTCGTCCCGGCCTCGCTGGCCCTGCTCCAGGCCGTCTTCCCCGACCGCGCGGTACGGGCCAGGGCCGTCGCCGTCTGGGGCGCCGTCGCGGCGGTCGCCTTCGGCGCCGGTCCGGCGGTCGGCGGGCTGCTCGTCGCGGCCGCCGACTGGCGGGCGGTGTTCTGGCTGAACCTGCCCGTCGGGGCGCTCGCCGTCCTCCTGACCCTGCGGCACCTCCCCACCGTCGAACCGCGCCTGACGCCCCGGAAGGCGGATCCGGCGGGCCACCTGCTCGCCGTCCTCGGCCTGGCGGGGGTGACCGGCGGCCTCAACGAGGCGGGATCCCGCGGCTGGACCTCCCCCGTCACCCTCGCCGCCCTCGCCCTGGGCGCGACGGCCCTGTCGGCGTTCGTCCTGGTGGAGCGCGGCCTGGACCACCTGGGCTCGCGCCCGCCGCTGCTGCCGCCGTCCCTGTTCGGCTCCCGGGCCTTCGCCTCGGCCACCGTGATCGGACTGCTGATCAGCTTCGGCTACTACGGGATGCTCTTCCTGGCCACCCTCTCCTTCCAGCAGGAGCGCCACCTCGGCCCGCTCGGCACCGGCCTGGCCCTGCTGCCCTCCGCCGCCATGGGCCTGCTCGCCGCCCCGCTGTTCGGCCGCGTCGCGGCGCGCACCGGTGCTCGCCGCCCGATGGTCGCCGGTCTGCTGCTCGGTGCGGCCGGCTTCCTCGGCTGGACCTTCACCGGGCCCGGAACCCCGTACCCCGCCCTGCTGATCGCCCTGGTCGCCACCGGCCTCGGGCAGACCACCACGGCCCTCGCCGCTGTCGCCACCGTGGTCGAGACGGCCCCACCCGGCGGCGCGGGCGTCGCCACGGCCGTGTTCAACGTCGCCCGGCAGGTCGGCAGTGCGGTGGGTGTGGCCCTGTTCGGGACCTTCGCCGCGAGCTCGGAGGACTTCACCGCCGGCCTCCAGCTGTCCGCCTGGTGCGCGGCGGCGGCCTTCGCCATCGGAGCACTGCTCGCCCGCTCGGCCCGACCCGCACCCTCCTCCACCCACCCTTCACCGCACGGGGGTTGTCGGCGCACGGAGCACTGACCGGGACTCGGCCGGCCTGCCCGCACGGGAACGTCCGGAGAAGCGGCAGGCGGCGGCTCCGTGCAGGGCGCCGTGATCGTGCGCAACGACCGGTCCGCCCTCTTCTCGGTACACGCGGTGATGGACCTCCGCACCTCCGGTGGACCGCTCGGCACTTGGGCCTGCTCCCGACGGTCTGAGAACGGTGCCGGTGGGCCGCCGCAGCCCGGGGGAGGCTGTAGGAGGGGGCGGCCCACCGGCAGTTGGGGGAGGGTCAGGAGGCCGAGCAAGTGGTGATGTAGGGCTGCTTGGTGCAGGTGACGGTGGCGGTCGAGGTGCCGGTGGCGCCCTTGGCGTCGGTGACGGTCAGCCGGGCGGTGTAGGTCGCGGTGGCGGCCGGGTAGGTGTGGCTGGGCTTGAGCTCGGTGCCGGTGGTGCCGTCACCGAAGTCCCAGCGGTAGGAGGCGACGGTGCCGTCGGGGTCGTAGGAGCCGGAGGCGTCGAAGCCGCACCACGCCGCCGCGGTGCAGAAGCGGCTGAACGCGGCGACGGGCTTCTCGTTGAGCTTGGGGTCGGTGGCCCGCACGTAGGTGCCGTTGGTGCTGGTGCGGCCGCTGCCGTCGGTGACGGTGAGCTGGGCGTGGTACAGGCCGTACGAGGCGTAGGTGTGGACGGGCTTCACACCGGTACCGGTGGTGCCGTCGCCGAAGTCCCAACGGAACGTCAGCCCGCTGCCGCTGGAGAGCGAGGCGTCGAGGGTGCAGGTCCTGCCGGTGGCGTCGCAGCCGGAGACGAAGGTGGCGTCGGGGCCGCCGGTGCCGCCGGCGGGGAAGAGCGCGGTGTCGTGCAGGTCGAGCAGGGGCTCCTTGACCCCGTCGCCGGAGGTGTCCTTCCAGTTCTGGTTCCCGGCGGCCACCAGCCGGTCGCGGACGGCCAGTACGCCGGCCCGATCCTTCGGCTTGTTGGCGCCCCGGGTCAGCCAGGCCGCCGCGCCGGCCACCTGCGGGGCGGCCTGCGAGGTGCCGGAGTAGTTGGAGTAGCCGCCGTTCTTGAAGGTGGACTGGATGCAGTCGCCGGGGGCGGTGATGTCCACGCCGCGGCCGAAGTTGGAGAAGTCGGAGAGCGAGTCGTCGGTGTTGCGGTTGTTCTTGTTACACCAGGCGAAGCTGCCGAGGGCGCCCGGCTTGCCGTCCGCGTCGGAGAGCGAGGAGACGGTGATGGCGTCCGGCACGTTGGCCGGGCTCTGGTTCGCCACGTCCCGGTGGTCGTTGCCCGCCGAGACGACGACCACGATGCCCTTGGCGACCGCCCGGTTCACCGCGTCGACGACGGGCTGCTCGGTGCCGTCGAAGCCGATGGATATGTTGGCGACCTCGATCTCGTCGGCGTGCGCGGTCACCCAGTCGATGCCGTTGACGATCTCCTCGGTGGTCCCGGAGCCCTCGCTGTTGAGGGTCTTGACCGACCACAGGCGCGCGCCGGGGGCGATGCCCACGTAGCCGGTGCCGTTGTCCAGGGCCCCGATGATGCCGCCGACGTTGCTGCCGTGCCCGTTGTCGTCCGTACCGGCGTTCTCCACGCAGGAGTTGACGCCCACGCAGTTCACCCGGCGCACCACGTTCAGGTCCGGGTGGTAGTAGTCGGTGCCGGAGTCGATGACGGCGACGTCCACGTCCACCCGCTGGTCCGAGCCGTCGCCCACCTTCAGTCCGGTGTTGGGGGCGGCGAAGGTGCGGTTGACCGCGTTGGGGGTGGTCTGGCCGTCGGCGTGGCCGGTGGCCGAGGCGGCCACGTACTTGACCGCCGGGTCGTTGCGCAGGGCGGCCGCGGCGCCGGGGGTGAGGCGCGCGGAGAAGCCGTTCAGCGCCGAGCGGTAGACCGAGCGCAGCTGCACTCCGCCGACGGAGCGGGCGACGGCGGCCGGGTCGGGGGCGGCCCCGTCCTTGAGGACCACGATGTAGCCGGCGGACGGCTCCGGCGAGGCGGCCACCGGGCCGGCGGTCGCGAGACCGGCGGTGGTGGTGACCAGGGCGAGGACCGCGCCCATGGCGGTGCGTCGCATGCTTCCTCCGTTGTGGGGGATGTGGGGGAGGTGGGGGTTGCGCAGAACGGTAAGGCTCCGCACGGGAGTTCGGATGGTGGGAAACCAGCTCTGACGGGAAGCCGTCAGGCTCCCCGTCAGAGGGGTCAGGAGGCCGAGCAGAGCATGTAGTACGGGTACTTGGTGCAGGCCACGGTGGTGGACCTGCTACCGGTGCCGCCCTGGTTGTCGGTCACGGTCAGGGTGGTGGTGTACGTGCCGGAGGCGCTGTACGGGAAGGTGTGGCTGACCTGCTGACCGCTGCCGCTGGTCCCGTCGCCGAAGTTCCAGCTGTAGGCGGCGACGGTGCCGTCCGGGTCGTAGGACTTGGCGCCGTCGAAGGAGCAGTTGCCGTTGACGGTGCAGAAGGCGCCGAACACGGCGGCGGGCCTGTCGTTGTGCCCGGGCTCCAGCAGGCGGAAGGTGGTGCGGTTGCCGCTGGTGCGGCCGCTGGAGTCGGTGCTGGTGAGGGTCACGGTGTAGGTGCCGTAGGCGGCATAGGTGTGGACGGGCTGCGCGCCGGTGCCGGTGGTGCCGTCGCCGAAGTCCCAACGGTGCGTCAGACCGCTGCCGCTGGAGAGCGAGGCGTCGAAGGTGCAGGCGCGCGAGGCGCGGTCGCAGGTGGAGACGAAGGTGGCGTCGGGGCCGCCGGTGCCGCCGGCCGGGAAGACGGCCGGGTCGTGCAGGTCCAGCAGGGGCTCCTTGACCCCGTCGCCGGAGGTGTCCTTCCAGTTCTGGTTCCCGGCCGCCACCAGCCGGTCCCGCACCGCCAGCACGCCGGCCCGGTCCTTCGGCCTGTTGGCGCCCCGGGTCAGCCAGGCCGCCGCGCCGGCCACCTGCGGGGCGGCCTGCGAGGTGCCGGAGTAGTTGGAGTAGCCGCCGTCCTTGAACGCCGAGCGGATGCAGTCACCGGGGGCGATGAGGTCCACTCCCCGGCCGAAGTTGGAGAAGTCGGAGAGCGAGTCGTCGGTGTTCTTGTTGTTCTTGTTGCACCAGGCGAAGTCCCCGAGGGCACCCGGCTTGCCGTCCGCGTCGCTCAGCGAGGAGACCGTGATGGCGTCCGGCACGTTGGCGGGGGTCTGCGCCGCGACGTCCTTGCGGCTGTTGCCGGCCGAGACCACCACCACGATGCCCTTGGCGACGGCCCGGTTGACGGCGTCCTTGACCGCCTGGACGTCCCCGTCGAAGCCGATCGATATGTTGGCCACCTCGATCTCGCCGGCGTGCGCGGTCACCCAGTCGATGCCGTTGACGATCTCCTCGGTGGAGCCGCTGCCCTGGCTGTTGAGCACCTTGACCGACCAGAGCCGTGCGCCGGGGGCCACCCCGACGTAGCCGATGCCGTTGTCCAACTCGCCGATGATGCCGCCGACGTTGCTGCCGTGGCCGTTGTCGTCGATCCCGGCGTTCTCGACGCAGGCGTCGACGCCCACGCAGTTCACCCGGCGCACCACGTTCAGGTCGGGATGGTTCTGGTCGGTGCCGGTGTCGATGACCGCGACGTCCACGTCCACCCGCTGGTCCAGGCCGTCCCCGACCTTCAGTCCGGCGTTGGCCGGCGCCTGGATCCGGCTGACGCCGTTCGGCACGGCCTGGCCGTCGGCGTGGCCGGTGGCGCTGGCCTCCACGTAGCGGACGGCCGGGTCGGCGCGAAGCGCCCGGACCGCCGCCGGGGTGAGCTCGGCGGCGAAGCCGTCGAGCGCGGAGCGGTAGACGGCCCCGAGGCGGACGCCGGCCAGGCCGTGGGCCACCCCGGCGGGGTCGGCCGTGCCGTCCTTCAGCGCGACGATGTAGCGGGCGGTGCCCGTGGGGGCGGGCTCCTGGACCCGGGCGGTGGCCGGGCCGGCACCGACGCCGGTACCGACCAGCGCGGCCAGTGCCAGACCGGCGAGCAGGGCGGTTCTCTTCATGCTTCCTCCTTGTGGGGGTGGGGAGTTGCCCTGAAGGCTAGGAGCCCCACCCACCACCGGAGGAGGAGGAAAACCAGCTGCGGCGGCAAACCGACAGACCACCGACAAGCCGCCGGCGGGGGTCAGCCGCCGGCCGTCGAACGTCAGCCGATCAGGCCCTTGCGGCCGGCCTGCAGCCCGGCCTGGAACCGGGTCCGCGCGCCGAGCCCGTCCATCATCTGGCGCATCCGGCGCTCGACGGTGCGCTTGCTCATCCCGGTCATCCGGGCGATGGACTCGTCGGTGTAGCCGGCCGCGGCGAAGCCCAGCAGCCGCTCGTCCGTCGGGTCGATGCCACCGGCGGAGCGGCCCGGCCAGAGCGGCACCGCGCGCTCCCAGACCGACTCGAAGAGCGCCACCAGGCCTTCCAGCAGCGGGGACTGGTCGAGCACCACGCTGCGCCGCACGCCCGAGACCGCGAACGGGACCAGGCCGGCCGAGCGGTCGGTGATCAGCATCTTCAGCGGCACCCCGGACAGCACCCGGGCCCGCTCCCCCGCCCGGAACAGCTCGAACGCCCGGTCCATCTGCCCGGGTTCGGCGAGGGAGTCCCGGTCGTAGACCGTCCGGTAGACCACGCCCTCGGCCATCCGCCGCAGTTGGAGTTCGTGCTGCGGGTCGACGCCGTCCGCCTGGTAGGGCGGCTTGTCGAAGGTCAACACCTCCTGCCGGGCGGCCAGTTGGGTCTGCAGGAAGCGCTGGGTGTTGACGTCCTGGCCGTGCACCACCTCGATCGGGACCCGGCGGCCGCGCTCGGCCGCCGTCCAGAGCTCCTCCAGCTCGGCGGTCGCCAGCTTGGCCTGCTCGATCTCCCGGTGCCGGACCATGGTGAGGACCTCGATGGCCAGCCCGGGGGCGGCGGCCCGGTAGCGCTCGGGGCCGCCGGGCAGGCGGCACACCAGGCCGTTCGCCTCCAGCCCCCGGAGCAGGCGGCGGGCCACCGGCTCCTCGACCCCGACCGCTGCGGCGAGTTCGGCCGCGGTGCAGTCCGGCAGCCCGAGCGCGTACCGGTAGGCCCGCTCCTCCTCAACGGTGATCCCGAACGGCGCCAGCACCATGCCCGTGTTCCCCCAGAGTCGTTGATCAGCACCCGCGGGGCCCGTCCGGAGCCGCCCGCGGTGGAGATGACACCGCGTCAGGCCGCGGGTGCGAGGGGGCCGGACGCCCCCTCCCGGCGCGGGCGGCCGCGCCGGGATCGCAGCTGGACCACCCGGCAGCCCTGACGGGCGAGGTCCTCGACCGCCGCCCGGGCCTGGGCGTCGTCCAGGCCGAAGACGTACGGCCCGGGCACCAGCACCAGGTCGACCAGCCCGGCGGCGACCGCCCTGCGCAGCGACTCGCGGGCGGGCAGGCCGTCCGCGGCGCGCCGTCCGTTGTCCAGGAAGACCAACGGCAGCGGCAGCCCGAGCTCGGCGGCGAGCTCCTCCAGGGCCCGCCGGTGGCAGTCCATCGCGGTCGCGTCGAAGGGGTAGGCGCGCAGGTAGATCGCGGAGCGGAGGACCTGCGCGCCGCCCTTGTCACGGTCGAATGCGGTCATCTCTCCACCTGCCTGGATCACGGGTCGCGCCCGGTGCTGCGAGGTCTCCAGGACACCGCGCTGATCACTAGGGATTCAATGCGGATCCCTACCTACTCCTCCGGGCCCGTATCCCCTCCCTGTGCGGCCCACGGGGGAGACCGATCGAAACGCGGCCGAATGGTAGATTCCGGCCACCGATCGGGGAACGCCGCTCGGTTGGTCATCCGCTCAGGGGCAGAACCATGTCGATCTCGGCCGACGAGCGCCGCACCCGGATCCTTGCCGCACTCCGGGGGCTCGGCGAGGTCCGCATCGCCGACCTCGCCGAGCGGCTCGAGCTCCCCACCGTCACCGTCCGCCGCGACGTGGCGGCGCTCGCCGAAGCCGGCCTGGTGCGCCGCACCCACGGATCGGTGTCCGCCGTCGCCGTCGCCGGAGGCACCCGGCTCTCCCCCGAGACGGCCGACGGGCTGACGCTCGGCATGCTGGTCCCCGGCGTCGGACAGTACTTCGACGAGGTCGTCGCCGGTGCCCGGGACGCAGCCGAGCGGCAGGGCGCCCACCTCGTGCTCGGGATCTCCGGCTACCGCGCCGACGCCGACCGGCTCCAGGTCGACCAACTGCTGCGGTCCGGGGCGCGCGGCCTGCTGCTGGCGCCCACCTGGGCGTCCGACGCCGATCCCGGCGGTCAGGACTGGGCGGCCCGGCTGCCCGTGCCGGCCGTCCTGGTCGAACGGACCGCCGCCGCGGCCGGGCCCGCGATGCGGCTCGACGCCGTGGTCTCCGACCACCGGCACGGAGTGCTGCTCGCGCTGCGGCACCTGGCCTCCCTGAGCCACCGCCGGATCGCCCTGGCCGCCCGGGGAGACACCCGCACCGCGGACGAGGTCCGGCGCGGGTACACGGAGGGCTGCGCGCTGCTCGGCCTGGCCCCGGCGCCCGTCGTCGGGTCGGGCCCCCTGGCCACCGAGCTGGGGCGGGCCGCCACGGAGCTCGCGGACCTGTGTGCGGCGGGGGCCACGGCAGCCGTGGTGCACAACGACCAGGACGCCCTCCGCCTCCTCCCGCTGCTGTGGGCCCGGGGCCTGCGGGTGCCGGATGACCTGGCCGTGGTGAGCTACGACGACGTGTTCGCCGACCTCTGCGATCCGCCGCTCACCGCCGTGGCACCCCCGAAGCGTGCCGTGGGCGGCGCGGCGGTGGACCTGCTGCTCCGTCGGCTCGGCGGCGGCCGGGACGCGGCCGTCCACCACCTGCGCCTGCTTCCGGAGCTCACCGTACGCTGCTCCTGCGGCAGCGTGGACTGACCGACCGCGCGAGCCGCACCGGCCCTGACGCGTCGTCACCACTGCCGGCTACCTACCGTTCCCGTAGTCCGTGACCCTCCCGTACCGCAGCCGTACCCGGCCCGCCCTCGCACCGGGCTACGGCTGCGTGGCTGAATCGGAGCCGTACCCAGGCGGATCGTGTAGGCGGAGGTGGTGCGACGGTGAGGGCTTCATGGCCGGAGACGGGCCGGACCGCGGTGGCGGCCGGGTATCTGTGCTGCTCCCCGGAGGACCACCAGCGGTTCGCCGCGCAGTGGGGCCAGGTGGCGGCGCTGGCGGCTCGGCTCGGGGTGCCCAGCCCGGTGCTCTTCCTCGAACGGCCCCGCCTGGAGCGGGGGCCGGGACCGGCCCTGGCCCACCTGCTGCGGGTGGTCGGCACCGGGGCGATCCGGCTGGTCCTGGTGCCCGGGCCGTGGGTGTTCGGGCCGAGCCAGGCGGAGGCGGAGCGGCTGCGGGCCGTCCTGGCCGTCTGCGGGGCCCGGGTCCTTTCGGCGCAGGGCGAGACCTCGGCCAGGCCGCCCACGGGGAAGCCGAGCTGACGCCCGATCATTCATCGATCGTTCGATCATTTCAGGATCACCCGATCAGATACCGGCCATTTGCATTGACGACGCTCAACGGTCGTCCTAGGTTTCGGGCCCGGACCCGGCCACACCGGCCGCCCCGCCCCCCACCCATTCGAGGACGCCCCCCCATGACGTTCCGCCACCTGCTCCCACCCTGCCTCACGGCCGGCGCCGTGCTGGCCTCCCTGCTGGCCCTACCGGCCGTCACCTCCCCCGCAGCCGCCGCCGACACCGCGCTCACCTTCGTCAGCCCGGCCGCCGGAACGCTCGACGGCACCGTCGACCTCGAGGTCCAGGCGCCGCCGACCACCACCGCCGTCCGCTTCTCGATGGACGGCACCGCCTTCTCCGAGCTCACCGACCGGTACGCCAAGTCCCAGGAGACGGCGCCGATCTGGCGCACCACCACCGACGCCGCCTGGTTCACCCCCGGCCCCCACACACTGACCGCCGAGGCCGTGACCCCGACCGGGACGGTGACCGCGACCCGGTCCGTCACCACCGTCCGCCCCGCCGACCCCGCCGGAGTGACCACCCTCGACGGGACCTGGCGCTTCGCCGTCGACAGCGAGCTCGCGAGCGGCGCGCTCGACGGGGCCGCACCGCCCGCCGTCCAGCCCGGCTACGACGAGGCGCCCACCACGCCGGTGCTGGTGCCCAGCACCTTCGGCACCGTCCGGGAACGGTGGAACGCCGAGACCGGCCACCGCGCCCTCTACCGCAAGCAGGTCGACCTCGGCGCCAAGGGCTCGCAGCGGGTCCACCTCGTCTTCGACGCCTGCTACTTCGCCTGCACCTACTACCTGAACGGCACTCAGATCGGCTTCTCCCGGGCCGGGCACCTGCCGCAGCGCATCGACGCCACCGCCGCCGCCCGCGACGGCGCCAACACCCTCGCGGTGGTGGTCGACAATCGGCGGGACACCATCGCCGCCTACAGCACCACCGCCCTGTACTGGCAGTACGGCGGACTCATCCGGGGCGTCCGGCTGGAGCGGGTCGGCTCCGCGGCGATCACCAACGTCACCGCCGAGGGCGACCCCGCCGACGGACGACTGACCGTCAGGGCCCAGGGCGGCAACGCCGGATCGTCCCCCGCCGCCGTGACCGTCGGCCTGAAGCTGCAGGCGCCCGGCGCGAGCGGCACCCTGATCGACACCGCTGCCACGCTCACCGTCCCGGCCGGCGGCGGCGCCACCCAACCGGTCACCCTCACGGTGCCCTCGCCGCAGCTCTGGAGCCCGGACGCCCCTCAGCTCTACACCCTCACGGTGACCCCGCCGGCCGGAGCCGGGCAGCCCGCCACCCTCCACCCGGCTTTCCGCACCGTCACGGTCTCCGGCGGCGACGTCCTGCTCAACGGGACGGTGCTGGCCAACCTCAAGGGCTTCAACCGCCACGTCGACCACCCGGGCCTCGGCCGGACCGAACCCGACGGCCTGGCCGTGCGCGAGCTGCGCGAGTTCCACGCCAAGGGCTTCCGCATCATGCGGCCCGGCCACTACGCCGCCACCCCCGCCCTGCTCGACGAGGCGGACCGGCTCGGGATGCTGATCGTCAGTGAGATCCCGATCCAGCAGATGACCGGCACCGCCCTGGTCACCAGCGCCGTGCAGGGCTACGCCAAGGACCAGCTCAAGCGGATGGTCGACCGCGACCGCGGCCACCCCAGCGTGATCGTCTGGTCGGTCGGCAACGAGAACAACACCACCAACGACAACGGCGCCGCCTACGTCGAGACCATGGTCGACTACGGCCGGAGCCTCGACGCCAAGCGCCTCTACACCGAGGCCAACAACAAGTTCACCAGCAACAAGGCCTACCCCCACCAGGACCTCGTGCTGGTCAACGCCTACTACGGCTGGTACGGCTCGCGCCCCGCCTCCGAGATCGCCGCCGGCCTCGACGAGATCCAACGCGCGGCCGGCGGAAAGCCCCTGATGGTCAGTGAGTACGGGGCCGAGGCCGTCAGGGACCGTGCCGGGTACGTCCGCGGCACCGAGTACTACCAGGGCCTGGTGATCGACGAGTACGACCGCCTCGTCGGCCGACGCCCGCACACCCTCGGGACCATGGTCTGGTCGGCCGCCGACTTCCTGGTCTCCTCCAGCTGGACCGGCAGCAACCCCGACCCGGCACCGCCGTACAACGCCAAGGGCATCCGCGACCACTTCCGGGCTCCCAAGCTGGCCTGGCGCGTGATGTTCTCGCCGCTGCGCATCCGCGCCCTGGCCCCGCTGTCGGTGCCGGCCGCGCGGCAGACCACCGTGACCGTACCCGTCACCGTCGACGACACCTCCGGACGCGGCGCCTCCGGCACCCTCCAGGTGACCCCGCCATCCGGCTTCACCACCGGCGCCCCGCAAGCCTTCACGGTCGCCCCCGGCGGCAGCACGGTAGTCCAAGTCACCCTCACCGGGCGGATGTTGGCCGACGGCACCGGTGCCTCCCCCGGGCTGGTGCGCGCCGTCGTGGACGCGGACACCGAGGCCCAGCCCCGGCTGATCGAGCTCACCCCGGGCGGCGCCGCGCTCGCCCTGGACGCCGGGACCGACACCAGCGCGACCGCTCCCGGGTACCGGCAGCTCAAGCCGTCCACCGCGTACACCACCGCTGCCGGCTTCGGGTGGACCGGCGGCGCCCCGCAGTCCCGCGACCGGGTCGGCCCGGACGCCCTGCGGGCCGACTTCGCCACCGACACCGCCAAGCGGACCCTGCGGGTCGACGTCCCCGCCGGCAACCACACCCTCTACGTGCTGGTCGGCGACAACCAGTACAGCGCCGATCCGCAGACCATCACGGTGAACGGCACCACCGCGATCAGCACGTCCTCCCTCCCACCCGGCACCTTCCGCTGGTACGCCGCCCCGGTCACCGGCGGCCCCGCCGACCTCGGCTTCGCCGCGGGCGCGGCCGGCGACTACTGGAAGGCCGCCTCGGTCGTCATCGTCTAGCCCCACTCCCCCACCCCTCCACCACCCTGGAGCCCTGATGAACCCCCACGCCATCCTCGGACGCCTGGTGCCCGCGCTGCTCGCCGCCGCAGCACTGGCCGTCCCGGCCGCCCCGCCCGCCGCCGCCACCTCCGGCGCCCACTACCTCGACTGCTCGGCCGGCAGCAACGGCACCGGCACCGAGTCCTCGCCCTGGAACAGCCTGGCCGCCGCCAACGCCCATCTCTTCGGCCCCGGCGACCAGTTGCTCCTCAAGCGCGGCGCCACCTGCCTGGGCACCCTCAAGCCGCAGGGCTCGGGCACCGCCAACTCCCCGATCACCCTGGCCGGCTACGGCCCGAGCACGGCCCGGCCGGTCGTGCGGGGTGACGCGACGTCAGCCGAGAAGGCCGCCGTCCACCTCTACAACGTCGAGCAGTGGGAGCTGCGCGAGCTGGAGATCACCTTCCCCGACCCCGCCGCCACCAAGCGCGAA
>NZ_JBSGEL010000110.1:0-17715 GCF_053602875.1 Kitasatospora sp. NPDC004289
GGCAGGCTCGCCACGCACCCCGTCGAGGTCAGGACCATCACCGCACCGGCATCCGCCAGCGTGAAAGCGATCCGCTCCACCGGATACTCAGGATCCACCGGCAGATAAGCACCACCCGCCTTGACCACAGCGAGCATCGCCACCACCAGATCGATGCCACGCTCCATGCAGACCGCCACCACCGACTCCGGCCCCACACCCCGGCCGGCCAGCAGCCGAGCGAGCCGGTTGGCACGCACATCCAACTCCGCATAGGACAGCTCGACACCCTCAGCCACCACCGCCACCGCATCCGGAGTCCGCGCCACCTGCACCCCGAACAACTCCGGCAACGTAACCGGGACAACCTCCACCGCCGAGTCATTCCACTCAGCGAGCACCCGGCCACGCTCATCAGCGTCCAGCACATCCACCGCACTCAACGGCAGATCCGCACCACCCTCACCCGCCGCCTCCAACGCCGGCACCAGACTCTCGACAACACTCCGCAGAAGCCGGCCCACCGCCCGCGGGTCAGCCGGAGCAACCGCATCGACGGTCAGACGGATGCCATCGCCGTTGTCGTCGACTGAGACGGACAGCGGGTAGTTGGTCCGCGCCCAGATGTAGCGGATCCCGACGCCGTCGAGCCC
Organism: Kitasatospora sp. NPDC004289; assembly: GCF_053602875.1. Lineage (NCBI taxonomy): Bacteria > Bacillati > Actinomycetota > Actinomycetes > Kitasatosporales > Streptomycetaceae > Kitasatospora > Kitasatospora sp. NPDC004289. The sequence goes on from NZ_JBSGEL010000110.1 coordinate 633, forward strand.
GGTCCCAGTTTCCTTGACGGGGACCTCGTTGTGCCGGTAATTGAACAGCGAGGTGAACAGGCGCGGGTTGCGGCCCGCGATCCCGCTGGCCTTCTGCGCGACAACCAGTGGGGCGTGCTCGTGGACGAGCAGTTCGGCCAACTGACGGCGCACCCCGCCCAGCGCCTCCAGCACCCCGGTGCCGTCGATCCGGACCCGGACCGGCAGCGTGTTGATGAAGACGCCTTGGGCCCGGTCTGCACCGGCGCCGGCGTTCATCCGCCCGAAGAGCACAGTCCCGAAGACCACGTCCGAGCGACCGGAGACGGCTGCCAGAACCCGGGCCCACGCCAGATGAAAAACGGTCGCCGGGCTGACGCCCACCGCCCGAGCCACCTGGCGCAGCCGCTCGACCAGTTCGGCGTCCATCGACAGCTGCGCCTGCGCGGCGGCCATGCCATCGCTGAAGACGTCGGTGAGCCCGTACGGCGCGGTGACCTCAGTGACGTCCCCGAGCAGCCCTGCGAAGTAGCGCTCGTGCTCCTCACGGGAGGCGCTGAGGCGGGCCTGCGCCACGAAGTCGCGGAACGGAAGCGGCTCCGGCAGCTGGTCGCCGCGGCCGGCCACGATCTCGCGGACCTCGGTGAGCAGCACCTCCAGGGAGGTGTGGTCGCGCACCATCTGGTGGATTCGCAGCAGGGCCAGCCAGGTGTCACCGCCGGGTTCGGCGGCGATGTGGAGGTCCATGAGCGGGGCCCGGCTCAGGTCCATCGACCAGCCGGCGGCCGCAAGCAGTTGGTCCACCGGATCCGGACCGGCCGCATCCAGCACGACCTCCGTCACCGGCAGGCCAGCCCGACGCCACACCACCTGAACAGGCTCCGGCAACTGCTCCCACACAATCGCCGTGCGGTAGATGTCATGCCGATCCACCACCCGCTGCAAAGCCCCCAGGAAACCATCCAGCCGCTCGCGGGTGTCGAACTCCAGAACGGTCGGGAGCACGTAGACGTCGCGCTCGTCCTCACCCGCCATGAGGTGGTGGAAGAGCATGCCTTCCTGGACGGGCGCGGGCGGGTAGACGTCGGCGAGGTTAGCGGCACCGCCCGTCACGGTGGCGACGATGCGCCCGATGGCGGCCGCGTCGAGGTCGACCAGCGGCAGCATCTGCGGGGTGATGGCCAGCGCACCCTCGGGAATCAGGTTCGGCGGCACCTCGACAGTCTCGGTGCCGGCGACGGCCGCAAGGCCCGCAGGAGTCGGAGTCTGGAACAGAGCCTTCACCGAAACGGAGGCCCCCCGCACCCGCAGCCACTCCACCAGGCGCACCGCAAGCAGCGAATGCCCGCCAAGCGCGAAGAAGTCATCGTCCACACCAACCGACTCCAGGCCCAACACCTCCGCGAAGCCCGCGCACAGCACCTCCTCACGCACACTGGACGGGCCACGACCACGGGCGGACGCCCCCGCCGCGTAATCCGGAGCGGGCAACGCCTTGCGATCCAGCTTCCCGTTGCCGGTCAGCGGCAGCGCATCGAGCACCACGACGACGGTGGGGACCATGTGCTCGGGCAGCCGCTTGGCGGCGAACTTGCGGACGTCGGCGGCCAGCTCCGGCTCGTCGTAGTCGTCGGGGTCGGTCGGCACGACGTAGGCGACGAGACGCTGGTCGCCGGGTGTAGAGGCGTGCGCGATGACGGCTGCCCCGGCAACCTCGGGGTGGGCGACGAGCGCGGCCTGGATCTCGCCGGGCTCGACCCGGAAACCGCGGATCTTCACCTGCTCGTCGGCGCGACCGAGGAAGACCAGCTGGCCGCCGGTGGTCCAGCGGGCACGGTCGCCGGTGCGGTACATCCGGCTCCCCGCCGGGCCGAACGGCGAGGCCACGAAGCGCTCGGCGGTCAGGTCGGGACGGCGGACGTAGCCGCGGGCCAGACCGTCGCCGGCGATGTACAGCTCGCCCGCGACCCCGGCGGGGACCGGGCGCAGCGTCGCGTCGAGCACGTAGAGGCGGGTGTTGCCGATCGGCGTACCGACCGGGACCGGGCCGTCCGCGATCAGCTCTGGGGTCAGCCGGGTGGTGGCGACGCCGATGGTGGCCTCGGTCGGGCCGTAGTGGTTGAAGACCCCGCGCCCGTCGGCGGCCGCCAGCAGGTCGGCGACCAGCGCAGAGGAGGCGGCCTCGCCGCCGAGAACGAGGGAGCCCGCGGGCAGCACCCCGCTGACCGAGCCGCCCGAGGTGAGCGCGGCCAGGTGGGAGGGGACGGCCTTGAGGTGGTCGATCCGGTTCTCGGTCAGGTAGTCGGACACCGCGAGCGGGTCGGTGACGGCGTCGGCGTCGAGGATGTGCAGCTCGCCACCAGTGGTCAGGCTGGTGAAGACCATCGTGTTGCCGAGGTCGGTGGCCTGGGCCTGGAGGAGCGCGTAGCGGTCGCCGGTCGCGCCGAGGCCAAGACGGCCGGGCACGCTCGCGAGGTAGTTGGCCAGACCGCCGTGGGTAGCAGCGACGCCCTTGGGCTTTCCGGTGGAGCCGGAGGTGTAGATGACGTAGGCGAGGCCGTCGGGGCCGACCGGAACCTGTGGAGCGGTCGTCGCGGCGAGCGCGAGGTGGGTGGCCATCAGGGTGCCGTCGAGGGTGACGAAGCGGACCTTGCCGGCCGGCATGTCGTCGAGGGTCTCCTCGTCGGTGAGGAGCAACACCGCGCGGCTGTCGCGGAGCATGAACGTCATCCGGTCGGCGGGCTGCTCCGGGTCAACGGGCAGGTAGCCGGCGCCGGCCTTCCAGATCGCGAGGATCGAGGTGATGGTCTCGACGCCGCGCGGCAGGGCGAGGCCGACGACGGTCTCCGGGCCGACGCCCTGGGCGATCAGGTAGTGCGCGAGCCGGTTGGCCCGCTCGTCGAGCTCGGCGTAGGTGATCCGAGCACCGGCGGCGACAACGGCCGCAGCGTCGGGAGTCCGGCCGACCTGCGCCTCGAAGAGCTCGACCGCAGTGGCCGCGGGTACGGCGGCGGCGGTGTCGTTCCACTCCTGGACGACCAACCGGTGCTCGGCCTCGTCCAGCAGCGGCACGGCACTCAACGGGCGGTCGGGGTCGGCGGCCATGGCCTCGAGGACCTGGAGCAGCCCTGCGGCGATCCGCTCGACCATCTCGGAGTCGAACAGGTCGGCGGCGGCCTTGAGTACGCCCTGAATGCCGGCGGGAGCGCCATCGCCGTCGAAGGCCTCGCCGACCATGACGTCGAGGTCGAACTTGGCCGCGCTTCGGCCGGTGGAGAGGACCTCGATGCGCAGCTCGGGCAGGTCCAGGACGGACCCGAGGTTCTGCACGGTCAGCACGACCTGGAAGAGCGGGTGGCGCGCCAGCGAGCGGGTGGGGGCGAGCTCCTCGACAAGGCGCTCGAACGGCACCTCCTGGTGGGCCAGCGCGTCGAGACCGACCTCGCGGACCCGCCCCAGCAGCTCGGCGAAGGTGGGGTCGCCGGTCAGGTCGGTACGGATGACGAGGGTGTTGACGAAGCACCCGACCATCTCGTCAAGTGCCTTGTCGGTGCGCCCGGAGACGGCGGAGCCGATCGGGACATCGGTGCCGGCGCCGAGCCGGGAGAGGGTCACCGCGAGGGCGGCGTGCAGCACCATGAACAGCGTGACGCCACGTTCCTTGGCCAGGCTCAGCAGCCGGTCGTGCAGGTCTGCGGGGGCGTCCAGGGGGACCGTGTGGCCGCGGTGGCCGGCGACTGCCGGACGCGGGCGCGCCGTGGGCAGCTCCAGCTCCTCGGGGGCGCCCGCCAGGGCCTTCCGCCAGTACTCGACCTGACGGGCCTGCACGCTCTCGGGATCGTCCTCCTCGCCGAGGAGTTCGCGCTGCCAGAGGGTGTAGTCCGCGTACTGCACCTCCAGCTCGTCCCAGCCCGGCACGGTGCCGGTGCGGCGGGCCGTGTAGGCGGTGGAGAGGTCGCGCATGAGCGGGCCGATCGACCAGCCGTCGACGGCGATGTGGTGGGCGACCAGGACGAGGACGTGCTCCTCGGGGGCGGTGGCGAACAGCCAGGCGCGGACCGGGATCTCGCTCGCGAGGTCGAAGGCGTGGCCGGCGGCACGGGCCACCGCGTCGGCGAGACCGGCGGGGGTGTCGTCGAACGCCGGGAGGTCCTCGGCCAGGTCGGCAACGGGCGTGCCGGAGCCGTCGCCGGCGAGCCGGTCGCCGTCGACCACGGCCAACTCCCAGTCCAGCTCGTCCAGTTCGAGGATCCGCTGGTACGGCTCGCCGTCCGGCGCGGGGTACACGGTGCGCATCGCCTCGTGCCGGCCGATCACGTCCCGCAAGGCGGCGGCGAGGGCCGCGCGGTCCAGCTGGCCGGAGAGCCGGGCGATCAGCGGGATGTTGTAGGTCGCGCTGGGGCCTTCGACCTGCCACAGGAACCACAACCGCCGCTGGGCGAACGACAGGGGGATCATCGGGACTCCTCTTGCTTGCGCATCGGCCGCAGCATGGGCCTGGCTTTCCTGGGACTGACGACTTGGTTTCCGAGCCAGGCTGCGAGCCCGGCCGGCGTCGGGGTTTGGAACAGTTGGCGGACCTGCAGTTCCATGCCGGACACGGCCCAGACCCGGCTGGCGAGTTGGGTCGCCAGGAGGGAGTGGCCACCGAGGGCGAAGAAGTCGTCCTCGGGTCCGACGGCAGGCAGCCCGAGCACGTAGGCGAAGGCCTGGCACATGAGTTCTTCGTTCGCGTCGGCCGGCGGTCGCCCGCTGCCCGCGGTGGCGGCGAAGTCCGGAGCGGGCAGGGCTGCGCGGTCGAGCTTGCCGTTGGCGGTGACCGGCAGAGCCGGGAGCACCACGACGGCGGCCGGGACCATGTACGCCGGGAGCGTGGTCGCCGCGAACTCGCGGAGCAGGATCGGCAGTTCAGCCGTGTAGGCGTCCTGGCCGGTCGGTACGACATAGCCGACGAGGCGCTGGTCGCCGGGGGTGATCTCGCGGACGGTCACGGCGGCCTGGGCGACAGACGGGTGGGCGGCCAGGGTGGTGGCGATCTCGCCGGGCTCGACACGTAGGCCGCGGATCTTGACCTGGTCGTCGGTGCGGCCGAGGTACTCCAGCCGCCCGTCCCCGCTCCATCGCACGCGGTCGCCAGTGCGGTACATCCGGCTCCCGGCCGGGCCGAACGGTGAGGCGACGAAGCGCTCCGCCGTCAGGCCTGGCCGCCCGATGTAGCCACGGGCCAGCTGCACGCCGGTCAGGTAGAGCTCGCCGGCGACGCCGGCCGGGACGGGGTGCAGGGCGTCGTCCAGCACGTAGGTGCGGGTGTTGGCCACCGGAGTGCCGATCGGCACCAGCGGACCGTCCGCGGTGGCGCACCGCGCCGCCGTGACGTCGACCGAAGCCTCGGTGGGCCCGTAGAGGTTGTACAGCGGGACGTCGAGCAGCTCGAGGAACCTGTTCCGCAGTCCGGCCGGGAGCGCCTCGCCGCTGCAGAAGACGGCACGCAGGCCGGTGCAGGCGGCAGCGGAGGATTCCCGGACGAAGGCCTCCAGCATGGACGGCACGAAGTGGCTGACGGTGACACCCGTGTCCTGGACGAGCTGCGCGAGGTATGCCGGGTCCTGGTGCCCGCCGGGGCGGGCCACCACCAGGGCGGCGCCGCGCAGCAGCGGCCAGAAGAACTCCCAGACCGACACGTCGAAGCCGAACGGCGTCTTCTGCAGCACCCGGTCCGAGAGGCCGAGTTCGTACTCCCGCTGCATCCACTCCAGACGGTTCACGATCCCCTCGTGTGCGACGACCACGCCCTTCGGACGGCCCGTCGAGCCGGAGGTGTAGATGACGTACGCGGGGTGCCTGGGCGCGGCCGGTACCGGGTCCGCCTCAGCACCCTCGGGCTCGTCGACGAGCAGCACCGGCACGACGCCGACCTGCCCGGCCAGTCGCTCGCGCAGGCCGGTGCCGGTCAGCAGGCAGGCCGGGCGGGCGTCGGCCAGGAGGAATCCGATCCGCTCGGCCGGGTAGTCAGGGTCGACGGGCAGATAGGCGCCGCCGGCCTTGACCACCGCAAGCAGGGCGACGACCAGGTCGATGCCACGCTCCAGACAGACCGCCACCACCGACTCCGGCCCCACACCCTGACCGGCCAGCAGCCGGGCCAAGCGGTCGGCACGGGTGTCCAGCTCCGCGTAGGTGAGCTCCGCACCCTCGAAGACCACCGCCACCGCATCCGGGGTCCGGCCCACCTGCGCCACGAACAGCTCCGGCAATGTCGCGGACGCAACCGGAACGGCAGTGTCGTTCCACTCGGTCAGCACCCGACGCCGCTCCTCGGCATCCAGCACCTCCACCGCACTCAGCGGCAATGCCGGTTCAGCCTCCAGCGCCGCGACCAGGTGGTCCAGGCAGGTCCGCACCAGCGGGTGGATCCGGTCGGGGTCAGCCGGGGCCATCGCGTCGACGGTCACCGAGAAGCCGTCGCCGAGGTCGTCGACGGAGACGGTCAGCGGGTAGTTGGTGCGCTCGCGGTAGAACAGGGCGCGGATGCCGTCGATCCCTGTCCCGGTGCCCCCGTCGAGCTGGTTGTAGCGGTAGTTGAAGATCGAGGTGAACAGCGGGGTCCGGCTGGGCACTCCGCTGGCCCGCTGGGCGAGCGCGAGCGGAGCGTGTTCGTGGGCGAGCAGCTCGGCGAGCTGTCGGCGCATCGCGTCCAGCGCCTCGCCGGTCCCGGCCCCGTCCAGACGCACTCGTACCGGCAGCGTGTTGATGAACGGGCCGAACACCCGGTTGGAGCCGGCGCCGGCGTTCATCCGCCCGAAGAGGACGGTGCCGAAGACAACGTCGGAGCGGTCCGAAACGGTGGCGAGCACCCGACCCCAGGCGAGGTGGAAGATCGTCGCCGGGCTGACACCTCGCGCGCGCGCCACCTCCCTGATTCGCACTGCCAGTTCCTTGTCCAGTGACTGCTGAGTGCTGGCGACGGTCTCGCCGTTGCCGTGCACGTCCAGCAGGCCGTAGGGGGCGGTCGGCTCGGTGACGTCGCCGAGCAGGCCGGTGAAGTAGCGCTCGTGCTCCTCGCGGGGCGTGCCGAGTCGGGCCTGCGCCACGAAGTCGCGGAACGGCAGCGGCTCCGGCAGCTGGTCGCCGAGGCCCGCCATGATCGCGCGGACCTCGCCGAGCAGCTGCTCCAGCGTGGTGTGGTCACGCACCATCTGGTGCATGCAGAGCAGCAGCAGCCAGCGCCCATCCTCGGGCCGGGCTGCGATGTGCGCCCGAAGCAGTGGTGCGCGGCCCAGATCCATCGGCTCGGCGCCCGCGGCGAGCAGCTGCTCCACCGGACCGGCACCCTGGCCGGCCGGGCGCAGGGTGACCTCGTGAACCGGCAGCGAGACATGGCGGGCCACGGCCTGCACCGGCTCGCGTAGACCCTGCCAGACGATCGCGGTCCGGTAGACAGCGTTGCGGTCGACGACCTGCTGCAGGGCCGCGACGAAGCCATCGAGGTGCGCACGCGAGTCCGCCTCGAAGACGACCGGCAAGATGCCGACGTCACCGCTGCCCGTGCCCGCCATCAGGTGGTGGAAGAAGATCCCCTCCTGCAGCGGCGCCAGGGGGTACACGTCAGCGAGGTTGGCGGCCCCGCCGTCGATGTGCTCCAGGACGCGTTCGATCCCCTCGGCGTCCAGCTCGACCAGCGGCAGCATGTCAGGCGTGATCAGCCGAGCGCCGGCCGGGATCCGGTTCTCCGGGACAGGGACGAGTTCCGGCCCGGCGACCTCGGCGAGCTGCGCCGGGGTCGGCGTACGGAACAGCGTCGGCACTGAGAGCGCGACCCCGCGCATCCTCAGACGCTCCACCAGCGAAACCGCGAGCAACGAGTTGCCGCCGAGGGCGAAGAAGTCGTCGTCGACGCCGATCGCGGGTAGTTCGAGGATCTCGGCGAAGGCCTGGCAGAGCAGCTCCTCCTGGGTGTTGCGCGGCGCACGGCCCCGGCCGGCGCCGCCGGCGAAGTCCGGAGCGGGCAGCGCGGCCCGGTCGACCTTGCCGCTGGCAGTCAGCGGCAAGGCATCGAGGACGACCACCGCCGAGGGCACCATGTGTTCGGGCAACCGGTCACCGACGAAGCGGCGGACCGCCTCGGTGTCCACGCCGCCGTCCGGGTCCCGGTCTGCGGGCACCACGTAGGCGATGAGGCGGCGGGTACCGGGGGTGTCCTCGCGGACCGTCACCACCGCCTGGGCGACGCCGGGGTGGGCGGCGACCGCAGCCTGCACCTCACCGGGCTCGATCCGGTAGCCGTGGATCTTGACCTGCTCGTCGGCCCGGCCGAGGAAGACCAGCCGGCCATCCGCCGTCCACTTGACCCGATCGCCGGTACGGTACATCCGCTCGCCGGGCTTGAACGGGCAGGCCACGAACCGCTCAGAGGTCAACGCGGCCCGACCTGCGTAGCCTCGGGCCAGTTGCGCACCGGCCACGTACAGCTCACCGGGGGTCCCGGGGGCGACCGGAGAGAGCCCGTCGTCGAGCACGTAGGTCAGGGTGTTGCCGACCGGCCGGCCCAGCGGCACCGCGCCGTGGGCCAGCGCGGCGGTGTCGAGTCGGCCGGCGACCACGCCGATGGTGGCTTCGGTCGGCCCGTAGTGGTTGAAGACCGGGCGCTCCCCCGCCGCCGCAAGCAGCTCCTCCACCCAGGCAGTGGACGCTGCCTCGCCGCCGAGCACCAAACCCTTGGCAGGCAGCAGGTCGGACAGGCTGCCCAACGAGGAACCCAGCGCGGCCAGGTGTGAGGGAACGACCTTGAGGAAGTCGATACGGTTCCCGGCCAGGTAACCGGCCACGGCGCGCGGGTCGGTGACGGCCTGCCGGTCGAGCACGTGCAGGGTACCGCCGGTGGCGAGGCTGGCGAAGACCACAGTGTTGCCGAGGTCGGTCGCCTGCGCCTGGAGAAGCGCGTACCGGGCGCCGGGGACGCCGAAGCCGACCAGGGCGGGCACGCAGAACACGTAGTTGGCCAGGCCCCGGTGGGTGACGGTGACGCCCTTGGGCTTGCCCGTCGTGCCGGAGGTGTAGATGACGTACGCGAGGCCGTCCGGCAGCACCGTGGCGTCCGGGGCCTCGGCCGGCTGAGCGGCGATGGCGGCGGCGGCCAGCGGGCTGTCGATCGCGATGGTGCGCAGCCGCCCGGCGGGCAGGTCGTCGAAGACCTCCTCGGAGCCGATCAGGGCCACGGCCCGGCTGTCCGCGAGCATGTAGGCGATCCGCTCGGCCGGGTACTCCGGGTCCACCGGCACATAGGCGGCGCCGGCCTTCCAGGTGGCGAGGATCGCGGTGATCATCTCGGCACCGCGCGGCAGGCAGAGGCCGACGACGCTCTCCGGGCCGGCACCGAGACCGCGCAGGTAGTGCGCCAGCCGGTTGGCCCGGGTGTCGAGCTCGGCGTAGCTGAGTCGTACGTCGTCGGCGACCAAGGCGACCGCGTCGGGGGTGCGGGCGACCTGCTCGGCGAAGAGCTCAGGTACGGGCACGACCGGGCCGGCGACCACGGTGTCGTTCCAGGTTTCCAGGACGAGACGGCGTTCGGCCGCGTCCAGCAGGTCGATCCGGCCGAAGGACACGCCAGGGATGGCGCCGACGAGCCAGTCCAGGACGACCAGGAAGCGCTGGCAGACCTCCTCGGCTGCGGTCGACGCGTGCCGTTCGCGGTTCATCTCGATGACGGTGCGCAGCCCGCCGTCGGCGTACTGGCCGAGCAGGTCGATCTTCAGGTCCTCGGCGGGCCCGCTGGAAAGGCCGGTCCGCACGACCTCACAGTCGCCGAAGCGCACCTGGTGGTCGCCGCTCATCACGTTGACGATCAGGTCGTACAGCGGGGCACCGCCGACCCGCCGCAGGTCCCCCAGGAGGTCGCGGTACTGGTAGCGCTGGTGCCGCAGGCCGTCGTGGACGGCGCGCTGGGTCTGCCGGGCGAGTTCGTCGAGGGACATGCCGGGGTGCACCCGGAGCCGGATCGGCATGATGTTCGACGTCATGCCTGGGATGCCGAGTTCACGCATGCTGGTGCGGCCGTTGACGGAGACGCCGAGCACGATGTCGCGGGCCCCGGTTGCGCGATGGTGGTAGACGGCGGCGGCGGTGAGCATCAGGGCGGCGAAGCTGATCCGCAGCCGCTTGGCAACGGCCCGCAGGGCGCCGGTGGCCTCCGCGTCGACGTCCTCGCGGTGCACCATCGGCCGGATCGCGGGACGGGCCTGGGCAGCGTCGGCGCCGTCCGCCTCGACATGGTCGGCGAAGGCATCGATCCAGAACCGCCGGTCGCGCCCGATGGCCTCGGAGGCGCGGTAGGCACGGTCGGTGTCGATGAGCGCGGAGACCGGGCCGAGGGCGTCCTGGTCCGGATCGCCGCCGCGGCCGAGGACGGCGTAGACCCGGGCGAGGCGGCCGGCGAACAGCGAGAGGCCGTTGCCGTCCAAGAGGATGTGGTGGGCCCGCTGGTACCAGAGGAAGCGGTCCGCATCGAGCCGGAAGAGGGCATGACCACTGAGCGGGCCGCTGGTGAGGTCCACCGGGCGGTCCAGGTCGGCACGGATCCACGCCTCGGCAGCCGCCCTCGGGTCCGGCTCCGCGCTGAGATCGGCGACGTGGACGGGCAGCTCGGCGACGTCGCCGAGGTACTGGTGCGGAGCGCCGTCCTCCACCCGGAAGCGCAGCCGGTAGGTGCCGGCCTCCTCCAGCGTGCGGCGCAGCGCGCGCAGGAAGAGGTCCGCGTCGAGCTCGCCGCGGATCTCCGTGTACTCGCCGATGTTGTAGGCCGGGCTGTCGGGCGCGAGCTGTTGCGCGTACCAGACGCCGAGCTGGCCGGACATCAGTTCCCAAGGTCCCTGTTCGGACGCACCCATTCCCGTATCCCTCGATCACTCGCACAGAGGTCAGAAGCTGGTGCCGGACTCTCCGTCCGGCGGTTGGACACCCTTTAGAGCGCGGCCCGTTCGGCCCAGAGGCCGCAGAGGTGGGCGGTCAGCGCGTTGACGGTGTCGACGTCCCACACCAGGGTGGGTTCGACAGCGAGGCCGAGGGTGTCCTCGATCTCGCCGCTGAGCGCGAAGGCGTACAGCGACTCCAGCCCGTACTCGGCGAGCGGGATGTCCGGGTCGATCTCGCTGTCCGGCATTTCGAGGAAGTGGGCGATGCGTCCGGTCAGCCAGGCCTGGATGGCCTCGGGCGTCCAGTCGGTGTTCGCCGGGTCGGTCTGGGGCATCTGAAGTACCTTTCTCATCCTGCGATGTGACGTTCAGTCAGATCGAAGAGGCGGCAATCCTGGTAGCGCCGAACGGCCAGCTCGAACAACTGCTCCTCGGCACTCTCGCGTTCGGCCGCGTCGAGCACCGGAGCGCCACCGAGGCGCGCGGTCAACCGGTCGAGGACGACGGGCAGCGCGGCCTGCGGGTGGCGGCCGGCACCCCGACGCCACACCGCCAGCACGGACGAGGCGGCGAGCACCACCGTGTAGCGGTCGGCGAGGGCGACAGCGGCCGGCGCGGCGCCGATGGTCAGGTCGGTGGGAGCCAGTGCGGCGCAACTCTCGCCGAGCTCGGCCACCTCGGCCCGCAACCGCCGGGCGAAGCGGCCCGCCAGGGTGTCGGCCGGCTCGCTGTCGGCGATCTCGGCCAGCGTGGCGACGATGGCGTCACCGGAGGGCAGGCCCGGGGCGAGCCGCCCGAGGTCCAGCGGCTCCAGCGGCGCACCGAGGTCGAACAGCTCTGCCGGGGCGGGCGTCCCGGCCGGCCAAGACCGTCGGGCCAGCCGGGGCAGCTGCGGCAGGATCGTCACCAGGCAGGCGCTGCGCGAGATGTGCGCGAAGGTGGCCGGCGCGGTGTCCCGGGCCAGCTTCTGGAACATCGCGTACGGGCCCTGCCGCAGGTAGGACTGTGCACCGAGCACCGAGCGCAGGTCATCGAAAGCGTCCAGCACGATCCGCGAGGTCAGGTACTTCGCGGCCGGCGCGTAGACGCCCATCGCGTCCGGCAGCAGGTGCAGGGCCCGCAGGCCCACCCCCGAGAAGGCGTCGACGGCAAGCAGGTCCGCGAAGGCCCGGGCGACGATGGCCCGAACGTACGGCAGGTCGGCGACGGTGGCGCCGTAGAGCCGGCGCTCGAGAACGTACTGCAGCACCAGGCGCAGCGCCGTGTCGAGCGGCCCGATGATCACCGCCGGCAGCACCGCCCGGGTGAGCTGGTAGGAGCGCAGGGCGATCTCCATGCCCTGGCCCGGCCTGCCGAGCATGGCGCCGGCGGGCATCGGGCAGTCGTTGAACCGCAGGCCGCCGAGCTGCACGCCGCGCATGCCGGAGCTGGGGAAGCGCGGCAGATCCTGCAGCCTGTCGACCGGCAGGTCGCTGCGCCGCACGAAGAACTGGCTGTGGCTGCGGCTACCGGCGGCCTCGCCGGTGCGAGCGAAGACCACCATGGCGTCGGCGCGGCGCAGGTTGGTGACGATCTCCTTGCGCCCGTCCATCAGCCAGCCCGCACCGTTCGGCCGGGCAGTGCATCCGGCGCTCGCGAAGTCGTTGCCGTGGTCAAGCTCGTGGAACGCAGCGGCGATCCGGCCGTTGCCCAGCAGGATGCCCGCCGCCTGGGCGCGCTGGTCCTCGCTGCCGGTGGTCCAGATGTTGACCGAAGCGAGCAACGAGCTGAACCCGTAGCCCAGGCCCAGGCTCGGGTCGCGCCGCCACAACGCCCGCTGGACGTCCGCCAGCCGGTCGGCTCGGGTGAGTCGGCCGCCGTATGCGGCGGGCACGAACTCGGCGTTCATGCCGTAACCGTCGAGCAGGTGCTCGCCCTCGGCGGACATCTCCTGCCGCTCGTCGGCGGCCAGCAGGGCGGCATAGCCGACCGGGTTGCCCGCTTCGCGCGGGTCGCCGAGCAGCTTCTCCAGGTCCTCGCCACTCATCGGTGGTCCTCGTTCCCTGTGGCGGGTACGGCCTGCGCCGCCCCGAACGGGGTGACGGGGGCACCGGTGGCGGCGGCCTCACCGATCACCCGTGCCAATGCCTCGTCGATCAGCTCGTCTCCGGGCGCGAGACCCGGCCTCGGGGTGCGCAGCACCTCGGCGAGCCTGACCCGCAGGGCGCGCAGGGCGGCCCGGGCCCAGAGGCCTTCCGCCCAGAGCGGCCGACCGGCGTGCTCGGCCTCGCCGGCCGCCCAGAGATGCAAGCTGGCCGCCCCGGCGTAGCAGAGCTCGTAGGCGGCTGCCAGTTCGTAGCCCGCCATCGCCGGTCGCGACGCCGGGGGCACCTCGGCCATCGCGGTGTGCAGCCGCCCGGCGAGGGCACTCAGTTCAGTGGCGTGCTCGACCAGCCCGGGGTGGGCGGGCCCGGCACCGATCGTCTCCGCGAGCGTCGGCAGGGACTGGACGAGGCTGCAGCCCTGACGGGAGAGCAAGGTGAGGGCGTCGTGGTCCAGGGGCCGCAGCGGCCCGCCGGCGATGACGGTCTCGGCAAGCCCCGGTTGGTCGACGGCGCCGGCGGCGAACCCGCGTACCAGGCGGGGGAACTGACGGATCAGGGCGGCGCGGTTGACGGGTGTGCTGCCGTCGAAGACCGCGACTATCTGGTGGTCGCGCCAGAGCTTCTGGAAGGCACCGTACTCGTAGACATCGGTGAGGAAGGAACGCGCGCCGAGCAGTTCGGCCAGCTCGCCGAGCGCGGCGTCGACCAGGGTCGGGGCGAGCGCCTTGACCACGGCGGACGTCACGGCCATCTCGGCGGTGAGCGCATGGATCGAGCGGCTGCCGGCCAGCGAGGCCGCCTCTGCAGCGGCGAGCAGGGCCGCACACCGAGCCAGGATCGAGGTGGGGTAGGGGCGTTGGGCAAGCGGGCGCTTCTGGATGACGCGCTCGGAGGTGAAGCGCGCGGTCAGCCGCAGTGCCTGCTCGCCGGCGCCGAGCGAGAGCGCGGCACACATGGTGCGGGTGAGCTGAAGTGCGCGCAGCACCGTCTCAAGACCGGTGCCCTCGGCGCCGATCAGCGTGCCTGGGTCGAGCAGCGCGCCGTCGAAGGAGATGCCGGAGATGTCGATGCCGCGGATGCCGTGGGTGGCCGCCTTCGGCAGGGTGTGCCAACTGCCGCTTGACAGGGCAGCCTTGTCGACCAGGAAGAGGCTGTGGCCGCGGGCGCTTCCGGCCTCGCCGGTGCGGGCCAGCACGGTGAGCCGGCCGGACCGGGTGGCGTTGTTGATCGGCCACTTGACCCCGTCCAACCGGTAGCCGTCGGGCTGCGCGGTGGCGGTGAGGGAGTTGGCGAGCAGGTCGGCGCCGTGCTCCGGCTCGGTGAGCGCCCAGGCGACGGGCGTGCCGTCCATGACGGCGGCCGCGGTGGCCTTGGCCTGCTCCGGGTCACCAGCCACCCAGACACAGGCGGCACCCAGGTAGGTCTTGGCGTGGGCGATGGCGGCACCGAGGTCACGGCGGGCAACGCCGCGCACCAGGCGGAGCAACTCCTCGTGGTCGTCGAGGCGCCCACCCCAGCCGGTCGGCACGTAGTACGCGGACAGCCCGAACTCGTCGAGCCGGGAGCAGAGTTCAGAAGGGAACTGCTCCGCCGCGTCAAGCTCGGCGCTGCGCCGCAGGCCCTCGCCCAGGTCGCCCATGGCGGCCTCGAGGGCGGACTCCCCCGCCGTGGGCGGCCCCGTCACCGGTCGGGTGGGTGTCACGCGGCATCGACCGCCGTCGCCAGCGCGCGCACGTCGGGCTCCAGCTCGGCGTGGAGCGCCTCGACCTGGCCGGCAAGGAAACGCTCGCGCATCGCGGCGCGCTGGATCTTGCCACTGGTGGTGCGGCGCACCGTGCCGCGGCGCACCAGCAGCACGTTGCGGATGGGGACGCCGAAGGCGGCGGCGAGCCGACGAGAGACGGTCGCGGCGACAGCGGGCAGCTCCTCGGCGGGGACCTTCGGCCCGACCTCGTGCACGAGCACGACCCGCTCGTCGGGCGCGTCGACACCGAAGGCGGCGCCGACGAAGCCCTCCAGGGCCGGATGAGCGAGGCGCGCCTCGTGCTCCAGGTCGTGCGGGTAGAGGTTACGGCCCCGCACGATCAGGACCTCCTTGAGCCGGCCGGTGATGAACAGCTCGCCGTCGACGAAGCCGCCCAGGTCGCCGGTACGCAGCCAGCCGGCGCCGGTGTCCGCCTCGTCGGCAAGGAGGGCGCGGAAGACCTGCTCGTTGAGCTCTGGCTTGTTCCAGTAGCCGGGAGCGACGCTCTCCCCGCGCAGCCAGACCTCGCCGACAGAGCCGTCCGGCAGCGCCTGCCGGGTCGTCGGGTCGACGATCCGGGTCTCGAGGATCCGGGGCACGCCGACGCCGACGATCTCCTTGCCCTCGCCGCTGGTGGTCGCGACCAGCTCCGGGCGGGCAGCGTCCTGCAGGCGGTGCGGGTCGGCCACCAGCACGGTCTGCTGCTCGGGGATCGGGGTGCTGGAGACGTAGACGGTGACCTCGGCCATGCCGTAGCCGGAGGTGAGCGCCTCGGGCCGCAGGCCGATGTGAGCGAAGCGCTTGGCGAAGGCGGCCATGGTGGGCGCGTGGATCGGCTCGGAGCCGTTGCAGGCGAAGCGCAGCGCGGAGAGGTCGAGGCCGACGAGCTGCTCGTCGGTGACCAGGCGGGTGGCGAGGTCGTAGGCGAAGTTCGGGGCGGAGGTGGCGGTGGTGCGGAACTCGTCCATCAGGTTGAACCACTCCGCGGGCCGCCGGGCGAAGTCGGACGGCGGCATCAGCACGGTGGGCGCGCCGTAGAGGAGCGCGCAGCTGAGCTGGATGAAGAGGCCGAAGTCGTGGTGGAGCGGCATCCAGCTGCCGTAGGAGTCCTCACCGCCAAGGCCCCCGACGCTGTTGACGCCGGCGATGTTGGCCAGGATGTTCCGGTGGGCGAGCATCACGCCCTTGGGGGTGCCGGTCGATCCGGAGCTGTACTGCAGGACGGCGAGCGAGTCCCGGCCGACGCCGCGCTCGGCCGGCGGCAGAAGCGGCGTGGAGCCGGGCCCGGCGGGAGAAGCAGCCTCGACGGCGACGTCGCCCAGCCCCTGGGCCTTCAGCCGCTCCGCAACGGTCTCGCGGTCACCCTCCGTGGTGTACACGAGGGCGGGTGCGCAGTCCTGGGCGATGGCGGCGACTCGCTGCGCGGCACTGGAGGAGCCGGTGGCCGGCGGGGCCGGTACCGCGACGACCCCGGCCATCAGGCAGGCGAGGTACAGCTCGACGAACTCGGCGCACGTAGGCAGGGCGATGAGCACCCGCTCACCGGTGGCCAGCCGTTCGGCCAGCGCGGCCGCCCGCAGGCCCACCCGCCGGGAGAGTTCCCCGTATGTGAGGCTCTCGTGCACCGACTCGGCGCGGCCACGGAAGATGGTGAGCGCGGTCTTCTCCGGGTGAAGGGCGACTCGCGCTGCGAAGGCCTCGCCCAGGCTCTGGTAGCCGGAGAGGTCGAAAGCCATAATTTCCCCCTGGGACTGACACTTCGTCAAGCAGTGGTGGTCGGCCGGTGACGCGCCGCTGCGGGCCCTGCCCCAGCGGGGGGCAGGGCCCTCGGCAGGCGGCCCGCAAGCGGTGCTAGTTGTTGTTCTCCATCACCGCGATCAGGCTCTTGGGCCGCATGTCGGTCCACGCCTCCTCGATGTGGTCGAGGCACTCCTGACGGCCAGCCTCCCCGAACACCTTGTCCCAGCCCTCGGGGATGTCCACGTAGGCCGGCCAGAGCGAATGCTGGCCCTCGGCGTTGACGAGCACGAGGTAAGCGGCATCGGGATCATCGAATGGATTCGCCACTACGCTGCCCTTTCACGGGAATGAGTACGGAGGGGCCCCGATTCCCGGCGAGTTCCCTTCGACATCGACGAGGATTCGTCGGCATGGGGATCGTCACGGCGGGGCCGCGGACCACTATGCCCTAGCCACCGGCTGTGAAGAAGTGATCAGTCCGCCACTGAACGAACACCGTCGCGACCGTTCACAGGGGGTCCGATCAGGGTGTTCCGAGGAGGTCTGGCGCCGGGCCGGCCTCGACCGGACCGAGGACCGGGAGCTCCCGCCGGGGGCCTCGGACGAGTACGCGGTCGAGCGGATCCGCG
>NZ_JBSGEL010000111.1:0-17558 GCF_053602875.1 Kitasatospora sp. NPDC004289
CGTGGCCGACCTGATGCGGGCGGCCCGGCGCATCCTCACCGAGCTGATCTCCGACCGGGACGCGCTGCTCGCCGAGCTGCGGGCGGCCGGGAACTACTGGAGATCGATGTCCACGCACCCCCTCCCCCTCCTGATGCTCCATCACGCGGGCGGATCCGCAAGCTACTTCGACGTGCTGGCCAAGGCCCTGCCGCCGGAGATCCGGCCCGTCGCGGTGGATCTGCCGGGGCGAGGCCGTCGGTGGCGGGAGGCGCCCGCCACCACGATGAACGAAGCCGTCGACGCGTTGCTGGACGGTGTCGCCGAGCTCGACGCCCCGTTCGCCGTCTTCGGGCACAGCCTGGGGGCCTACGTCGGCCTGTCACTGGCGGCCCGGTTGGAGGAGACCGGCGCCGCGAACCGGTGCGTCACCCTGTTCGCCTCCGCGAACTCCGGCCCGCGGGGGGCGGTCCTGCCCTTCGACGGCTCGCCCCTGACGACCAGTGACGAGGAGATCTTCCGCATCGCGGCGGAGTCCGGCGGCGGAGTCCCCCGGACGATCCTCGACCACCCGCAGCTCCGGCGCAGGACCGCCGATCTGCTCCGTGCGGACTTCTCGATCTCCGAGTCCTTCCTGGCCAAGGACCGGCAGACCGTCACCGAGGCGGACATCGTGGTCTGCTACGGCGCCGACGACATCTTCACGGCCGACCAGCTCGACCTGTGGCGTCTCAACACCACGCAGTCCTCGCAGATCCACCTCTTCCCCGGCGGTCACTTCTACGTCGAGGAGAACGCCACCGCCCTGGCCGAGCTCATCGCGCGGCGATTGCTCGCTCCGGTGGCGTGAGCGGGGACGAGCTCGGCCGGCTGCTGGTCTCGTTGGCGCACCGGGCCGGGCTGGTGAGCGGCTTCGCGATCGGTGTACGGCGGATCGCCGACCTCGACGTACCGGCGCGGGTCCCGGAACTCGAGCGGGGATTCCGCGTCTCCGAGCGCCGGCGGCGGGAGTTCACGGCCGGCCGGGCCGCGGCCGCCGAGGGCCTCGCCCGGCTGGGCGGGCCGCGGCGGACCGTGGCCAGATCGGCCCGCGGGGTGCCGGTCTGGCCGTCGGGGTCGGTCGGCAGCATCTCCCACACGAAGGCCTGGGCCGTCGCGCTCGTCGCCGACTCCGCCGTCGCCCGCCGTTGTGGGGTGGACATCGAGGAGGCCGCCGCGGCGGATCCGTCGGCTCAGCGGCTCTGCGCCCGGGAAGCGGCGTACAAGACGCTCTCACCCGGCACCGGACTGCCCTTCCGTCCCGACGACTGGCCGCTCCTGGAGGCCGGCCCGGCCACCGACAGCTGGACCGTCGGAGTCCCCGGACCCTTTCGAACAGGTGACCCCGCTCTGGACGTGGTCACCGGCTGGGTCTCGGGCGTCCACGCGGCGCTGACCGTGACCCTCCGTCCGGATCCCGGCCCCCACAACGCCTGACCCACCCCGAAGGGGCGCCCGGAGCACACCAGCTCCGAGCGCCCCTTCGGCGTTCGCGCGAACAGATGATCCCGGGGGCGCGAGGCGGTGATCCCGGGCACGCGAGGCGGTGATCCCGGGGGCGCGAGGAACTGCGCGAAGGGGGACGGCAGCACCTGCACCTGGCCGGCAGTGGGTCGGTTGCACGTGAGGGGCCTTCCGCCTCGCGCAGTTCCTCGCGCCCCCGGCATCACCACGTACGTCCTCGCGCCCCGGAGAACGCGAGGGCGCCCCCGTGGTGACGGTTCGTCACTACGGGGGCGCCCTCGTGGGTGGTGCTGTTTAGTTGTCGCCGTCCTCGTCGATGAGGAAGCCGCGCATCGGGGCCGGAGCCTGCTGCATCGGCTGCGGCGGCTGCGGGCGGACCGCGGCCATCGGCTGGGTCATCCCGGCGGGAGCCATCTGCGCGGCGCCGGTGGGAGCACCGGTCGGCTGGCCGCCGAAGGAGGGCTGGCCGTTGCCGCCGAAGGAGTTCTGTCCGCCGAAGGACGGCTGGGCGCCGCCGCCGAAGGAGTTCTGACCGCCGAAGGACGGCTGGCTGCTCATCGCGGAGGAGCCGGCCGGCGGGAGCGAGGCGGTGGCCGGGATCCGCGGCGGGGCCAGCGAGTCGTCCGCCTGCGACTCCAGCTGGCGCAGCTGGGTCTCCAGGTAGGACTTCAGGCGGGTGCGGTACTCGCGCTCGAAGGCGCGCAGGTCCTCGACCTTGCGCTCCAGGGTGGCGCGGGCGGACTCCAGGGAGCCCATCGCGACGCGGTGCTTCTCCTGCGCGTCCCGCTCCAGGGCGTCGGCCTTGGCGCGGGCGTCCCGCTCCAGGCCCTCGGCGCGGCTGCGGGCCTCGCCGACGATCTTGTTGGCCTCGGAGCGCGCCTCGGAGATCGCCTGGTCGGCGGTCTGCTGGGCGAGGGCGAGCACGCGGGCGGCGCTGTCGCCACCGGGCTGCTGCTGCGGCTGGGGCTGCATCGGACCGCCGAGCGGGCCGCCGAGCTGCTGCTGCATCGGACCGCCCATGGGCTGGAGCTGCTGCCCGCCCATGGTCTGGCCCATCTGCTGCGGCTGACCCATCGGCTGGAGCATCTGGCCGCCCATCGGCTGGACCAGCTGCTGCTGGCCGCCCATGGTCTGGCCCATCTGCTGCGGCTGACCCATCTGCTGCATGGGCTGCATCTGCTGCGGCTGGCCCATCGGACCGCCCTGGCCGGCCGGCAGCTGCGGGGCGCCCGAGGGCAGGCCGAGCGGCTGGTGGCCCTGCTGCTGCGGGGGCTGCTGCATCTGCGGCTGGCCCGGCACCGGCGGGCCGGATATGGCGGCCGGGACGGGGGCGCCCTGCTGGCGTCCGTCCTGCGGCTGCTGCTCCTTGCGCATGTTCGCCTGGTTCTGCGCGGCGGCACGGGTCGCGGCGGCCAGCTTGGCGCGCAGGTCCTCGTTCTCGCGGAGCAGGCGGGTCAGTTCGGCTTCGACCTCGTCGAGGAAGGCATCGACCTCGTCCTCGTCATAGCCTTCACGCAGGCGGACGGTCGTGAACTGCTTGTTCCGAACGTCCTCGGGGGTCAACGGCATCTCTTCACCTCAACGTGATCGTCGGCATCAGCGGCATCCTGTGGCAGCGCTCAAGACGGCAGAGTCAGCACGAGCGATCTCAGGACAAACACAATGATCATCAGTACGAAGAAGGACAGGTCGAGCGCCACGCCCCCGAAACGCAACGGCGGGATGAAACGCCGAAGAAGCTTGAGCGGCGGATCGGTGACAGTGTACGTGGCCTCCAGGACGACGACCATGGTCTTCCCGGGACGCCACGAGCGGGCGAACTGGAAGACCCAGTCCATCACCAGACGGAAGAGGAGGACGAGCAGGAAGGCGCTCAGTGCGTAGTAGAGCACTGCCCGCACGATCCCCATCGAGTCTCCCTCTCCCTGGTCCTTCTGTCCCGCTCTTAACGGACGGTCCGTCAGCCGCGTTCCACTGCCATCAGATCCACACATGAAGTCGTGGCCGGGTCAGCTCTGGTTGAAGAACCCACCCTCGGCGATCCGAGCCTTGTCCTCCGCCGTTACGTCGACGTTAGCAGGAGACAGCAGGAACACCTTCTGTGTCACTCGCTCGATACTGCCGTGCAGACCGAAGACGAGTCCAGCGGCGAAGTCTACGAGCCGCTTGGCGTCCGTGTCGTCCATCTCGGTCAGATTCATGATCACGGGGGTGCCGCCGCGGAACTGTTCCCCGATGGTACGGGCCTCGTTGTAGGTCCTGGGGTGCAGCGTGGTGATGCGGTAGGGCTCGCGTTCGTTGACGACCTTGGGCATGATCACCGGGCTGCTCTTCTCCAGGTTGTGGCGGCGTTCGGGTGTGATGGACGACACTGGCGCCATCCGCGGCGGCTCCTGCCGGATCGGCACCGCGGCCGGGACGGGCTGGGGCGCGATGTGCGCGACCGGCGCCGGGGCGGGCGCCGCGGGGGCGGGCCGGTCCAGGCCCTCGGTCCGTCCGGTCCGGATCGGCTCGGGGTCCGCGTCGTAGTCGTCGTCGGGGTCGTACCCCTGGCCGTCGTACGTCTCGTCCTCCACGAGGCCGAGGTAGACCGCCATCTTGCGCATCGCGCCGGCCATGCTCCCGTCTCCTCCGCTCGGTGGTGGATCGATCCGGCCTTCGCCTGCGGTCCCCGCGCGCGCCCGACACCCCGTCAGGGGGCTTGGGCGGGGGCGGACTTCCGTCGATCCACGGTTGCCAGCGCTGTAGGCAGCTGCTGGGTTCTGTCCTGTTTTGTCCTGCAGTCTGATCTACTTACCCGCTGACGTTACCGGAGCGTCGGGCGCACTCCGAGCACCGCCGTCCCGACACGCACGTGCGTCGCCCCGGCGGCCACCGCCTGCTCCAAGTCCCCGCTCATCCCTGCCGAGACCATCGTGGCAGCCGGGTGGCTCCCGCGTACGGCGGTTGCGATTTCCGTCAGCCGCTCGAAGGCCTTGGCCGGGTCGCCCGCCAGCGGCCCGGCCAGCGGAGCGACGGTCATCACACCGTCCAGGCGCAGCCCGGGCGTGTCGGCGATGGCATCGGCCAGCGCGAGCACCTCGTCGGGGGCGGCCCCGGCCCGGCCCTCGCCCTCTCCGCTCTCCTTGTCCAGGGCGACCTGGACCAGGCAACCGAGCGGCGGGCGTTCGGCGTTGCGCACCGCGGCGGCCAGCGACTCGACCAGCCGCGGACGGTCGACGGAGTGCACGTGGTTGGCGTAGCGCACCACCGAGCGCACCTTGTTGGTCTGCAGCTGGCCCACGAAGTGCCAGTCCAGCGGCAGTTCGCGGCAGGTCTCGGCCTTGGGGGCGGCGTCCTGGTCACGGTTCTCGGCGACGTCGGTGACGCCGAGCGCGGCCAACAGGGCGGTGTCCTCGGCGGGGTAGGTCTTGGTGACCACCACCAGCCGCACCTCCTCGCGGGCCCGCCCGGCGGCGGCGCAGGCGTCGGCGATCCGGCGCTCCACGACCTCCAGGTTGGTGCCGAGCTCCTCGTACCGGGCGCGCTGACGGTCGGTCAGCGCGGCCAGGAAGTCCGGGCCGCCCGGGAAGGGTCCGTACAGATCAGTCATGGTCGCCTCGGTGGGGTTCGCCGGGAGGAGCGATCAGATGATCGCACCCCGGACCGCACGATGCCCACCGTGTTCCCGCCCTGGGACGGGGACGCGGTGGGCATCGGCGCGTGGTCTGTTACTTGAGGAAGTCCGGCACGTCGAGCTCCTCGGCGGGGCTCTCCACGAAGGGCTGGCGGGCCGGCTGGACCTGCGGCGGCACCGGCGGGGCGGTGGCGGTCGCCGTCTCGGCCGGGGCCTCCTTCGGACGCTCCGTCACCGATCCGAGGCCGCCGCCGTAGGTGGCCGGCCGGGTGGTGGGGCGCTCCGGCGTGGTGGAGGCCGGGGTGGACTTCACCACCGGGTCGCGGACGATGGCCGGCGGCTGGCCGCCGTCGAAGCCGGCCGCGATCACGGTGACCCGGACCTCGTCGCCGAGGGCGTCGTCGATGACCGCACCGAAGATGATGTTGGCCTCGGGGTGGGCGGCCTCGCTGACCAGCTGGGCCGACTCGTTGATCTCGAACAGGCCGAGGTCGGAGCCGCCGGAGATGGAGAGCAGCACGCCGCGGGCGCCGTCGATGGACGCCTCCAGCAGCGGGGAGGAGATGGCCATCACCGCGGCGGCCTTGGCGCGGTCCTCGCCGCGGGCCGAGCCGATGCCCATCAGGGCCGAACCGGCGTCGGACATGACCGACTTGACGTCGGCGAAGTCGAGGTTGATCAGGCCCGGGGTGGTGATCAGGTCGGTGATGCCCTGGACGCCCGAGAGGAGCACCTGGTCGGCCGAGCGGAACGCGTCGAGCACCGAGACCTGGCGGTCCGAGATGGAGAGCAGCCGGTCGTTGGGGATGACGATCAGGGTGTCGACCTCTTCGCGCAGCTGCGCGATGCCGTCCTCGGCCTGGTTGGCCCGGCGGCGGCCCTCGAAGGTGAAGGGGCGGGTGACCACGCCGATGGTGAGCGCGCCGAGCGAGCGGGCGATGTTCGCCACCACGGGGGCACCACCGGTGCCGGTGCCGCCGCCCTCGCCGGCCGTCACGAAGACCATGTCGGCCCCCTTGAGGACCTCCTCGATCTCCTCGCGGTGGTCCTCGGCGGCCTTGCGGCCGACCTCGGGGTTGGCCCCGGCGCCGAGGCCCCGGGTGAGTTCACGGCCCACGTCGAGCTTGACGTCGGCGTCGCTCATCAGGAGGGCCTGCGCATCGGTGTTGATCGCGATGAACTCGACGCCCTTGAGACCGACCTCGATCATCCGGTTGATGGCGTTGACACCACCGCCGCCGATACCGACGACCTTGATGACTGCGAGGTAGTTCTGCGGTGCTGCCACGTCGAAGGCCTCTCGCCTCGAGATTCCGGGTCGCCCGCACCGGTTGGCGCGGTCCGACGGATGTCGATGGGTGGGGAGCCCGAGTGATTCCTGACTGTATGTCCGAAATTCCGACCACCGACCCGAACCCTAAACTTGACCTTTAGGGTTGCAGCTGTGCCTGCGTCACATCACCGTGGGACACAGCCTGGTGACACAGGACACTATGGCGGCGAGCGGGCCGTGTTCAACGAACACGCCGAGCTTCCCGTTTTTCTTTTGAGCCTATGTGATCATCCATTGCCGGGTGAAACCGGGGTGACCACCAAGAGTCGGGCCGGAGCTGCTGCTCCGTCAACACCTCCTCCGGGAGGAGAACTTACCGGATCTTCCGGGCCCGACGGGCCGTCAACCCCCGATACCGGGCGCTTCCGGGGCGCTCACGTCGTAGATCCGGGCCTTCCTGACCAGCAGCGCGGTGAGCACCTGCGCCTTGCGCGCGGTCCGCTCCGCGCTCCCCCAGCGCACCACGGCACCGTCGGCCAGCTGGAGTTGGATGTCGTCGAAGGACTGCACCTTCACGCTGCCGGCCTGCTTGCGGACCGCCTCCGGCAGGCCCGCCGCGACGGTGATCGCCGAGCGCAGCAGCTCCTCCCGGGGGAACACCGCCGCGGCGTCGTTCGCCTGCTGACTGAGCGCCAGCTCCACCACCGGCACCCCCTCGGGAGCGGCGTCCTCGGTGGCGAAGGTGAAGCCGGCCGCGTCGACCTGGCCGTACCTGCCCTCCGGGGTCCTGACGGCGGCCACCGCCCGGCGCTCGGTCACCTTGATCCGCAGGGTGTGCGGCCAGCCGCGCCAGACCTCGGCCTTGGCCACCCGGGGCAGCGCCTCCACCCGGCGTTCGGCCTCGTCCAGGTCGATCCTGGCCAGCGGCCCCTGCTCGCCGTCACCGAGTGCCTCGCGCACCTGGTGGGCCGTCAGCTTGTCGCCCACCAGGCCCTGGACGGCGACCACCCGGACGTCCAGCACCGAGGAGAAGAACACCAGCCAGCCGAGCACGCCCAGGACCAGTGCCCCGAACGCGCTCAGCACCACGATCCCCCGCCGGGAGAGCCGGAGCCGGGGCGGGTACTCGCCGTCGGCCTCCTCGTCCTCCTCGACGGGGTCGAGGACCGGCGTCTCAGCCACGGCGGCCCCGCCGGGAGGCCTCGATCGCCTCGTACACCATCCCGACCAGCAGGTCGTCGGCGTCCCGGCGGCCGAACTCGGCGGCGGCCCGGCTCATCTCCCAGAGCTTCTGCGGGGCGGTCAGCACCGGGAGGACGTTCTGCAGCACCCACTCCGGGGTCAGCTCGGCGTCGTCCACCAGCAGGCCGCCGCCCGCCTTGACCATCGGCTGGGCGTTCAGCCGCTGCTCGCCGTTGCCGATCGGCAGCGGCACGAAGGCGGCGGGCAGGCCGACGGCGGCCAGCTCGGCCACGGTCATCGCGCCGGCCCGGCAGAGCATCAGGTCGGCGGCGGCGTAGGCGAGGTCCATCCGGTCCACGTAGGGGACGGCCCGGTACGGCGGCATCCCGGGGATGTCGTCGATCACCGGCAGCTCGTTCTTCGGTCCGACCGCGTGCAGCACCTGGACCCCGTACTGCTGGAGCCGGGGGGCGATGGTCTCGATGGTCTGGTTCAGCCGGCGGGCGCCCTGCGAACCGCCGGAGACCAGCAGGGTGGGCAGCCGCTGGTCGAGGCCGAAGTACGCCCGGGCCTCCGGGCGGACGGCGTTGCGGTCCAGGGTGGCGATGGTGCGGCGCAGCGGGATGCCGATGTACCGGGAGTCGCGCAGCTTGGAGTCCGGGGTGGAGACCGCGACGAAGTCGGAGTACCGGGCGCCGATCTTGTTGGCCAGACCGGGCCGGGCGTTGGCCTCGTGCACCACGATCGGGACCCCGGCGCGCTTGGCGGCGAGGTAGGCGGGCATCGCCACGTAGCCGCCGAAGCCGACCACCGCGTCGGCCTTCACCCGCTCGATGATCGCCTGGGCGGCCCGGACGGTGGAGCGCAGCCGGCCCGGGACGGTGATCAGCTCGGGGGTGGGCTTGCGCGGCAGCGGCACGGCCGGGATCAGCTCCAGCTGGTAGCCGCGTTCGGGCACCAGCCGGGTCTCCAGGCCGCGTTCGGTGCCCAGGGCGGTGATCCCGATGGACGGGTCGTGCCGGCGGAGGGCGTCCGCGAGGGCCATGGCCGGCTCGATGTGACCGGCGGTCCCGCCGCCTGCGAGTACGACATGCACCGAAATTCACCGCTCCCTGCGCTTCGGCCTCGCGGCCCCGCGCCCCGTGGTTCGTCCTGGCAGCACCCGGTTCAGGACCGACCTGAACCGGCTGTTCTTGCTCCGCGCGGCCAGCGCCGCCCTGGCCTCCGGCGAGCTGCGCGCGAAGCAGAGCAGCACCCCGACGGCGCACAGGGCCGACAGCATCGCAGACCCGCCGTAGGAGAACAGCGGGAGGGGCACGCCCGCGATGGGCAGCAGTCCCAGCGCCGACCCCAGGTTGACCATGGCCTGGGCCATGATCCAGGTGGTGACGGCTCCCGCGGCGTACCTGACGAAGGGGTCCTTCGTACCGCTGGCCACTCGGATACCCGCGTAGCCTAGTGCCGCGAAGAGCCCGAGGACCGACAGCGTCCCCACCAGTCCGAGCTCCTCGCCGGTCGCGGCGAAGATGAAGTCGGTGTGGGCCTCCGGGAGTTGGCCCCACTTCTCGACCCCGGCGCCGATGCCGGAGCCGAACGGGCCGCCGGCCGCGAAGGCGTAGAGGCCGTGCAGGGCCTGGAAGCAGTTGACGTTCGGGTCCGGCTTGGTGACGCCGATGCAGGCCAGCCGGTCCATCCGGTGCGGCACGGTGATGACCAGGGCGGTGCAGGCCACCACGGCGATGCCGAGCACCGCGGCGAACAGCCGCAGCGGGGCGCCGACCGTCCAGAGCAGGCCGAACAGCATGGCGATCAGGATCATCGTGGTGCCCATGTCGCCGCCGAGCATGATCAGCAGCATCAGCAGCAGGGTGCCGGGCACCAGCGGGACCAGCAGGTGCTTCCACTGGTCGAGCATGTGGGTCTTCTGCTTGCGGGCCAGCAGGTCGGCCGCCCACAGGGCGAGCGCGAGCTTGGCGAACTCGGAGGGCTGGAGCTGGAGCAGGCCGAGGTCCAGCCAGTTGCGGTTGCCGCCGACCTCCTTGCCGATGCCGGGGATCGCGACCAGCACCAGGGCGGCCGTCACCCCGAGCACCACCGGGTAGACCAGCATCCGCAGCAGCTTGACCGGCATCAGGGCGAACAGCACCAGGCCGACCAGGCCCATCAGCACCGCGATGAACTGCTTGCCCACGAAGAAGGTGGCCGGCAGGCCCCAGCGGACGGCCAGGATCTGCGAGGAGGAGAAGACCATGCTGAGCCCGAGCACCAGCAGCAGCAGGGCCGAACCGACGATCAGCAGGTACGGGGTGAGCGGACGGGAGAGCAGGTAGGCCACCCGGCCGCGGAACTGCCGCAGCCGGGTGACCGGGTCGGCCGCCTTGAAGGTGGCACTGCTGGCCGAGATGACCGGCGCCTGCCACGGGCCTCGCTCCGGGGCCTGACCCGCCATCACACCGCTCCCCCGTCTTGGTACTCGACTCGTTACAGCGCCCGGACCGCCTCGGCGAAGAGGTCGCCGCGCTCGCCGTAGTTGGTGAACATGTCCATCGAGGCACAGGCCGGGGCCAGCAGGACGGTGTCGCCCTCCCGGGCCAGTCCTGCGGCAACGCGGACCACCTCGGTCATCGCCACGGCGCCAGTCTGACCGGCCGCCGCCTCGATCACCGGGACATCCGGGGCGTGTCGGGCCAGGGCCTCCGCGATCAGCGCCCGGTCCTCGCCGATCAGCACCGCGGCCCGCAGCCGGCCCGCGGCGCCCCCCACCAGCTCGTCGAAGGTCGCCCCCTTGGCCAGCCCGCCGGCGATCCAGACCACCGGCTCGTAGGCGGCCAACGAGGCCGCCGCCGCATGGGTGTTGGTGGCCTTGGAGTCGTCCACGTAGGTGACCCCGCCGACCACCGCGACCTCGGCGATCCGGTGCGCGTCGGGGCGGAAGGCCCGCAGGCCGTCCCGGACGGCGGAGGTGTCCACCCCGTAGGCCCGGGCCAGCGCCGCCGCCGCCAGGGCGTTGGTGACGTTGTGCGGCGCGGGCGGGTGCACGTCGGAGACGGCGCCGATCTCGGCCGCGTTCTTGTGCCGGTCGGGCACGAAGGCGCGGTCCACCAGCAGGCCGTCCACCACGCCGAAGTCGGACGGGCCGGGCGAGCCGAGGCCGAAGCCGACGGCCCGGCAGCCCTCCTCGACGTCGGCCTCCTCGACCAGCGCGCGGGTGGCCGGGTCGGCCAGGTTGTAGACGCAGGCCACCCGGTTGCCCTGGTAGATCCGGCCCTTGTCGGCCGCGTAGGCCTCCATCGAGCCGTGCCAGTCCAGGTGGTCGGGGGCCAGGTTGAGCACCACGGCCGAGTGCGGGCGCAGGCTGGGCGCCCAGTGCAGCTGGTAGCTGGAGAGCTCGACCGCCAGCACCTCGTACGGCTCCCCGGCCAGCACCGCGTCCAGCACCGAGACGCCGACGTTGCCGACCGCGGCGGTGCGCTTGCCGGCCGCCGTCAGGATCGAGGCGAGCATCTGGACGGTGGTGGTCTTGCCGTTGGTGCCGGTGACGGCCAGCCAGGGGGCCGGCTCGTCGGTGCCCGGCAGCGGCCTGCGCAGCCGCCAGGCCAGCTCGACGTCGCCCCAGACCTCGACCCCGGCCGCCTCGGCGGCCAGGAAGAGCGGGCTGTTCGGCGGCCAGCCGGGCGAGGTGACGACCAGTCGGGTCCCCTCGGGGAGGGTGGCACCGTCGCCGAGCCGCACCGCGATGCCCTCGCCGAGCTGCTCGGCGCGCCCGCGCAGGCCCTCGCCGTCGCCGCCGTCCACCACGGTGACCTCGGCGCCGAGGTCACGCAGCACCCGGGCGGCGGAGACGCCGGAGATGCCGAGGCCGGCCACGACGACGGGCAGGCCCTTGAAGTCGGGGTTGTGAGGGGTCGTCATCCGGTCACCCAGCCCGCGTAGAAGAGGCCGAGGCCGACCGCGACGCAGAGGCCCTGGATGATCCAGAACCGGACCACGATCAGCACCTCGCTCCACCCCTTGAGTTCGAAGTGGTGCTGGAGCGGGGCCATCTTGAAGACGCGCTTGCCGGTCATCCGGAAGGAGCCGACCTGGATGATCACCGACAGGGTGATGATCACGAACAGGCCGCCCAGCAGGGCCAGCAGCATCTCGGTGCGCGAGCAGATCGCCAGACCGGCCAGCGCGCCGCCCAGGGCCAGCGAGCCGGTGTCGCCCATGAAGATCTTGGCGGGCGAGGTGTTCCACCACAGGAAGCCGAAGCAGGAGCCCATCAGCGCGGAGGCGATGACGGCCAGGTCCAGCGGGTCGCGGACGTCGTAGCAGCTGCTGGTCGCGGTGGCCATCACGGCGCAGGTCTGGCCGTACTGCCAGACGCCGATGAAGACGTAGGCGCCGAAGACCATCACCGAGGCACCGGTGGCCAGGCCGTCGAGGCCGTCGGTGAGGTTCACGCCGTTCGACATCGCGGCGATCATGAAGTACGCCCAGATCACGAACAGCACCGGGCCGATCGACCAGCTGAAGTCCTGGACGAAGGACAGGCTGGTGGAGGCCGGGGTCAGCCCGCGGTCGTCCTTGAACTGCAGCGCCAGGATGGCGAAGGTCAGGCCGACGAACGACTGGCCGAGCAGCTTGGCCTTGGCCCGCAGGCCCAGCGAGCGCTGCTTCACGACCTTGATGTAGTCGTCCAGGAAGCCGACCAGGCCGAGCCCGGCGGTCAGGAAGAGCACCAACAGCCCTGAGGCGGTGGGCCTCTCACCCGTTATCACCTTGGTCGCGGCGTACGCGATCAGGGTGGCCAGGATGAACGCGATGCCGCCCATGGTGGGCGTGCCGCGCTTGCTCATGTGGGCCTGCGGGCCGTCGTCCCGGATCATCTGGCCGTAGCCGTGCTTGGCCAGCAGCCGGATCAGCGCCGGGGTTCCCAGCAGCGAGAGGACAAGGCCGATCAGGCCGGAGAACAGGATCTGCTTCACTGCGCGGCTCCATCGGCCAGCAGGGCCTCGGCGACCCGCTCCAGACCCACCGAACGGGAGGCCTTCACCAGGACCACGTCCCCGGGCCGCAGTTGACCCCGCAGCAGCTCCACCGCCGCGTCCGCGTCGGACACCAGCACCGACTCCTCACCCCACGAACCTTCGTTCCTCGCGCCCAGTTCCATACAGGCCGCGTCCCGTCCGCCGACCGCCACCAGCTTGGTGACGTCCAGTCGGACCGCGAGCCGCCCGATGGCGTCGTGCTCGTCGAGGCTGTCCTCGCCGAGCTCCCGCATCTCTCCGAGCACCGCGAAGGTACGGCGGCGCTCCGGGCCGCGTCCAGCCATGTTCGCCAGCGCCCGCAGCGCGGCCCGCATGGACTCGGGGTTCGCGTTGTAGGCGTCGTTGACCACGGTGACACCGTCGGCCCGTTCGACGACCTCCATGCGCCAGCGGGACAGCGCTTCCGCCTCGCCGAGGGCGGCGGCGGTGTCGTCGACGGACATCCCGAGCGCCACCGCCACCGCTGCGGCGGCGAGGGCGTTCGAAACGTGGTGCTCACCGTACAGCCGCAGGCTCACGGGTGCGGAACCGGCCGGGGTGCTCAACGTGAAGCGTGGCCGTCCGGCGTCGTCCAGGTGAACCCCGGTGGCCCGGACGTCGGCGTTCGGGCTCTCCCCGAAGTAGAGGACCTTCGCCTGCGTACGGGCCGCCATGGCCTTGACCAGCGGGTCGTCGGCGTTCAGGATCGCGGTGCCGTCGGCGGGCAGCGCCTCCACCAACTCGCCCTTGGCCTCGGCGATCCCGGCCTTGGAGCCGAACTCGCCCAGGTGCGCGGTGCCGATGTTCAGCACGGCGCCGACCACGGGCGGGGTGATGCCGCAGAGGTAGGCGATGTCGCCCTTGTGCCGGGCGCCCATCTCCATCACCAGGTGCTCGGTGGCCGGCTCGACCCGCAGCGCGGTCATCGGGTGGCCGATCTCGTTGTTCATCGAGCCGGGCGGGAAGACCGTCACGCCCTTGCGGGCCAGCACCTGGGCGATCAGGTCCTTGGTGGAGGTCTTGCCGGCCGAGCCGGTCAGCGCCACCACGGCGGCCGTGGAGCGGTCCACCACGGCCCGGGCCAGCTTACCCAGCGCCGTCTGCACGTCGTCCACCAGCACGGTGGGGACGTCCAGCTGACGGGTCGCCAGCACGGCGACCGCCCCGGCCTCGACAACCTGCGCGGCGAAGTCGTGCCCGTCCACCCGCTCGCCGACGATGGCGACGAACAGGCTTCCCGGCGTGACCTTGCGGGAATCGTGCTCCACGGTTCCGGTTACCACGGCGGCCGGGTCGGCGTTGTGCAGGGTGCCGCCGACGGCCTCGGCCACCTCGGCGAGGGTCAGTGCGATCACAGGTGCTCAACTCCCTTGGAACCACGGTGCTCGATGGCCGTGCGCAGGACCTCGCGGTCGTCGAAGGGGCGGACCTCGCCCCGGACGTACTGGCCGAGTTCGTGGCCCTTGCCCGCGACCAGGACGGTGTCCCCCGCGTGCGCGTGGGCCACCGCGTCGGCGATCGCCTCGGCGCGGTCCGGGACCACCAGGACCTCGCCGCGCTCCGTCTCCGGCACCTCGGTGGCGCCGTTCAGCATGGTGGCGAGGATCGCCAGGGCGTCCTCGGAGCGCGGGTTGTCGCTGGTGAGCACCGCCGTGTCGGCGAGCCGGGCGGCGATCGCGCCCATCGGCCCGCGCTTGAACGGGTCCCGGTCGCCGCCGCAGCCGACCACCACGTGCAGGCGGCCCTTGGTGACCTCGCGCAGCGACTCCAGGACGGCCTGCAGGGCGTCCGGCTTGTGCGCGTAGTCCACCACCGCGACGAACGGCTGCCCGGCGTCCACCCGCTCCAGCCGCCCGGGCACCCCGGGGACGGCGGCCACACCGGCGACCGCCTCGGCCAGCGGCACCCCGGCGGTCACCAGCGCGGTGATCGCGCCGAGCGCGTTGGAGACGTTGAACGGGCCCGGCAGCGGCACGCTCGCCTCGGCCGACGCGCCGTCAGGACCGGTCACCGTGAAGGTGGAGCCCAGCGGGCCCAGCTGGACGTCCAGCGCCCGCCAGTCGGCCGCCGGGTCGCCCTTGGCGGAGAAGGTGGTGACCGGGATCGGCGCCTCGGCGGCGATCCGCCGGCCGTACGCGTCGTCCTGGTTGGCCACCCCGAGGCGGGCCTTGTCGGCCTGGAACAGCTTGGCCTTGGCCCGGTAGTAGTCCTCCATGTCCGGGTGGAAGTCCAGGTGCTCCGGCGTCAGGTTGTTGAACAGCGCGACGTCGTAGACCACGCCGTCCACCCGGCCGTAGCTGAGCGCGTGGCTGGAGACCTCCATGACCACGGCCCCGGCACCCCGCTCGCCCATCACGGCGAGGATCGCGTGCAGGTCGGTGGACTCCGGGGTGGTGCGCTCGCTCTTGATCCGCTCGCTGCCGACCCGCATCTCCACCGTGCCGATGACGCCCGGGTTCAGGCCGGCCGCCTTGAGGCCGCCCTCCACCAGGTAGGCGGTGGTGGTCTTGCCGTTGGTGCCGGTCAGCCCGATCATCCGCAGGCCCTCGCTGGGGCGGCCGTACACGGCGGCGGCCAGCTCACCCATCCGGGCCCGCGGGCTCTCCACCACCAGCAGCGGCGCCCCGCAGCCGGCCGCCTGCTCGGCGCCCTCACGGTCCGTCAGCACCGCCACCGCGCCCTGCCCGACCGCCTGGGCGGCGAACCGGGCCCCGTGGTGGTTGGCGCCGGGGAAGGCCACGTAGACGTCGCCGGGCCGGACGGCCCGGGAGTCGTGGGTGACGCCGGTGACCGCCGCGCCCTCGACGGCCGGCACCCCCAGCAGTCGGGCGGCCTCGGCCAGCGGCAGGGCGGCCACGGAGGTCGGTCGGGGCGGGCTCGCGGAGATTTGATCGGGTTTCGGCACGGCCGGAAGGCTATCCGCCCCACCCCCGTGAGGGCCAAACGCGCCCCCCGGCGCGGCCGGGGACGGCTTCGGCTGAGCTTCCGTCAGGCGGGGCGAGGGCTGGGGGTCGTTCATCACGGCTTCCGCTCGACGGGGAGGTTCGGGGCCTGGCTGCCGCTGGGGGCGACGTGCAGGGACTTCAGGGTGAACTCCATCACCTGCTTGAACACCGGCCCGCAGAGCTGGCCGCCGAAGTGGCCGTTCTTCGGGTCCTGGATCACGCAGGAGACGGTGACGCGCGGGGCGTCGGCCGGCGCGAAGCCGATGAAGGAGGCGGTGTAGCCGTTGTACTTGCCGGTCTTGGGGTCCACCCGGTTGGCCGTGCCGGTCTTCCCGGCCACCCGGTAGCCCTCCACCGCCGCCTTGGTGCCGGTGCCCTGCTCGTCCGAGACCACCGACTCCAGCATCTCGGTCAGGGTCTTCGCGGTCTCCGGCTTGACCACCCGGGTCTCCTTGCCGGGCGGTGCGGCCACGTACCGCCCGTCCGCCCCGGTGGTCCCGGCCAGCAGGTTGGGCGTCACCCGCACGCCGCCGTTGGCGATCGTGGAGAACACCGAGGTGGCCTGCAGCGCGTTGACCGACAGGCCCTGGCCGAACGGGATGGTGTACTGCTGCGAGCCGTTCCAGGCCTCCGGCTTGGCCAGGATGCCCTTGGTCTCGCCGGGGAAGCCCAGCCCGGTGGACTGCCCGATCCCGAACCGGGTCAGGTAGTCGTGCAGCACCTTGTTGGAGGCCGCCTGGTCGGCGCCGAGCCGCTCGGCGGCCAGGATGGTGCCGATGTTGGAGGACTTGGCCAGCACGCCCGCCAGGGTCAGGTGCCAGGTCGGGTGGTCGATGTCGTCGTGGAAGATCCGGTCCGAGCGCTGGAGCGTGTTCGGCACCTCGACGTAGGTGTCCCAGGCCGCCGTGCCGGTGTCCAGCACCGCCGCCATCGTCATCAGCTTGGCGGTGGAGCCCGGCTCGAAGGCGTCGCCGACCGCCGCGTTGCCCAGCTGGTCCGCCTTCGCCTTGGAGAGCTCGTTCGGGTTGAAGCCCGGGGAGCCGGCCATCGCCAGGATCTGACCGGTCTTCACGTCCTGGACGACGACGTAGCCCTTCTCCGCCCCGGCGTTGGCCACCTGGTCGGTGATCGCCCGCTGGGCCGCCCACTGGATGTCCCGGTCGACGGTCAGCCGCAGGTCCGAACCCTCCACCGGGGACTGCTGGCTGCCGCCGGCCGTCGGCACCATCCGCCCGTTCACCTGGGCGTAGGTGCTGTGGCCGTCCTTGCCCGCCAACTCGCCCTGGTACTGGAGCTCCAGGCCACCGGTGCCGATGCCGTCCGCGTTCACGTAGCCGAGCAGGTTGGCGGCCAGGCCCCCGGCCGGGTAGACCCGGCGCTTGGAGTCCTGGAAGACGATCCCGGCCAGCGGATTGGCGCAGGCGGCGTCCACCGTCTGCCGGCCCCCCTGCTCGGCGGGCTTGCCGACCAGCTTGCGCTGGGCCCGGCAGGCGGCGGTGTCGGCCTGCTTGGCCAGGGTCGACTTGAGGTCGGTGATCTGCTTCTTGGTCTCCGGGCTCTGACGGGGCGCCAGCATCACCCACTGGGTCTTCGGGGTGTGCAGCAGGGCGGCCAGCTGCTCCTTGCTCCGGTTCAGGATCGGCGCCAGCAGCGCGGCCGCCTGCTCCGGGGCGTCCGGCACCAGCGACTTGTCCGGCGGGTAGAGCGAGGGGTCGGCGGTGACGTCGTACGCGTCCACCGTGGTGGCCAGCGCCACGCCGTCGGAGGACGTTATCGAACCGCGGTCGGCGGAGAGCTTGGCCTGCACGTACTTGTTCGCCTGGGCCGCGGCGGCCAGCTCGTCCGAGTCCAGCAGCTGCAGCTGGACCAGCCGGCCGGCGAAGACCGAGAAGACCGCCACCATCGCCACGCCCACCAGCCGCAGCCGCTTCTTCGGATCGCCCAGCTTGATCAGCCGCGGCTGCGGCGGGGCCGGGCGGCGGGGCCTGGGCGTGCAGGGAGGTCCGGATCTCCGCCATGGCGGCGGCGTTCTCGGCGATCGCCTGCTC
>NZ_JBSGEL010000112.1:0-17433 GCF_053602875.1 Kitasatospora sp. NPDC004289
CGAAGGACCCCAGCGTTTCCGCACCGGCGCCGCCGAACGCGGCCAGGGCCACGGCCTGGGCCTCACCATCGCCACCGGCCAGGCCGCCGTCCTCGACGCCCGCCTGACCTTCGCGAACGCCCCCGACGGCGGAGCCGTCGCCACCCTCGAGCTGCCCGTCCACGACGACCCGGTACACGGCTGATACACGACTGCGCGTCGGCGGAAGCGCTGCCACGACCGGGCCGAAGTGCCGGTCGCGGAGTCTGTGGGCACACCCGCTCGGTGGGTGGCACGGAACCGGTTGCGCGGAGGACAGGCGTCGATGACAGGAACCAAGCCCTACCAGGACGAACTGGACTATCTGGTGGCGTACGCGCGTGACGCGCCCGTCTACTTCTTCGTCGTCCGGGGCGCGGCGGAGACCCTGGCGGGACACGGCACCCACGAGGACGTGATCCGTGCCGTCACCGTCCAGCTGATCGGGGACATGATGGACCGAGGGGTCGCCGTCGGTGACCTCGGGGGCGAGACCGGGATTGAGGTGGAACCGTGGCCGCTCTCGAAGGGCGACACCCTCGAGAGGATCAGGAGGGAGATGAACGAACTGGACGCGTGCGACGCGTTCATCCGGATCTGCTGGTTCAGGTCGCACCGGTCGCCTTGACGAGGCGGTTGTCGTAGGCGAACACGACGGCCTGGACGCGGTCGCGGAGTTCGAGCTTGAGCAGGATCCGCCCGAAGTGGGACTTGACCGTCGGCTCCGCGAGGCGGAGAGCGGTCGCGATCTCGGCGTTGGACAGGCCGCGGGCCACGTGGAGGAGCACCTCGTGCTCGCGGGCGCTGAGGCGGCTCAGGCGCGGGTCCGGGCGCGGGGCGGTGCCGGGGGAGAGGTGGGGGCGGACGGTCTCGAGCAGGCGGCGGGTGATCCGGGGGGAGACGACGGCGTCGCCGGCCGCCACGGTGCGGATGGCGCCGAGGAGTTCGTCGGGCCGGGTGTTCTTGAGGAGGAAGCCCGAGGCACCGGCCTCCAGGCCGGCGAAGGCGTACTCGTCCAGGTCGAAGGTGGTGAGGATCAGCACCCTGCTCCGAGGGGAGGCCGCGACGATCCGGCGGGTCGCCTCGATCCCGTCCGTGCCGGGCATCCGGACGTCCATCAGGACGACGTCCGGGCTCAACTCCCGTGCCAGCAGCACCGCCTGGTCGCCGTCCGAGGCCTCGCCGACCGGCGTCAGGTCGGGCTGGTCCTCCAGGATCATGGTGAAGGCCATCCGCAGGAGGGTCTCGTCGTCGGCGATCAGGACGCGGATCGTCATGCGGGCACCGCCCCGCCGTCGAGCGGGAGCCGGGTGTGCACTCCCCAGCCGCCGTCCGGGAGCGGTCCGGCCCGCAGTGTCCCCCCGTAGGCGGCGGCACGCTCGCGCATGCCGGGGAGTCCGTGGCCGGAGGGGGAGGAGGGCGGGCTCGTGCGCGGGCCGGTGTCGGTGACCTCCACGGTGACGGTGGCGGCGGAGCAGTGGACCAGGACCGTGGCACGGGTGCCGCCCGGGGTGTGCTTGAGGGCGTTGGTCAAGGACTCCTGCACCAGGCGGTAGACGGTCAGTTGGGCGGTGGCGGGCACGTGGGCGTGGTCGCCCCGCAGCTCGACCCGGGTCGGCAGTCCGGCGGCGCCCATCTGGGCGGCGAGGGGCTCCAGTTGGGCGAGGCCGGGCAGCGGGTGGCGTTCGGCGTCGGGTTCGTCGGCCCGCAGGACGCCCAGGGAGCGCCGCATGTCGGTGAGGGCCTGACGGCCCGTCTCGGAGATCTGGAGCATCGCGGCGGTCGCCCGCTCGGGGGAGCGGCGCTGCGCGTGCACGGCGGCGTCGGTGAGGGCGACCATGACGGAGAGGTTGTGGGTGACGATGTCGTGCATCTCCCGGGTGATGCGGGTCCGTTCCCCGGCGACGGCCAGGCGCGCCTGCTGGTCCTGCTGCTGCTCCAGGCGGACGGCCCGCTCCTCCACCACGGCGAGGTAGGCGCGGGTGGTCCGGACGTTGGCCCCGAGCGCGGTGGCGGCGACGACCAGCGCGGTCAGGGCGACGAAGGGCGTGAGGAACGCGCCTTCGGTCGCCCAGCGCAGGCAGGCCAGCAGGGCCCCGGCCTCCACCACCGAGGCGGCCAGCAGCGTGACGCGGCGGTCCGAGTCGGTGGCCACGGTGTAGAGGGCCACCAACAGGGCGATCGCGCCGGGAAGTTGGAGGTCCAGGAGCCACTGGGCGAGGGCCGCGGTGGCCACCGTGCCGAACACCAGGAGCGGCGCGCGGCGGCGCCAGAGCAGCGGCAGCGCGAGCGCGGCGGTGAGGGTCACGGCCACCGGCAGGCCCTGCGGGCCGTGCGTGGTCAGGACGTTGAGTAGGAGCAGGGCCGGAAGCAGCGAGTCCCGGAGCAGCAGCCGGGACCGTCCGCTCCGCGCCGGCCGCGCCGGCCGCGCCGGAGGGGAGTGGGCACTGTCGGGCCCGGTGGCCGCCTCGGTCATCACACGTTCCTGTCGGTTCGGCATGCGCCCCGCGCTCGGTACACGCGCCACCGTAGTGCCCGGCGAAGGGGCCGCGCATGGGCCCGCCGTCCGATCGCCGAGCCCCGGTGTACGCCTGGAGGAGGAGCCGGGCCACCGACCACGGTCGCAGTGCGGCGGCGCATCGGGCCCGGGCCGTTGCGACTGCGGGTGCACCCGTCGAGGACCCGAGGGCGATGCGGCGGGACGGGCCCGGCCGCGACGCTGGCCGGGTGAACGAGATCATCCCCGAGCTGTCCCTGTCCCTTCCCGAACTCCTCGCCGTCCTGGGCGCGGTGGCGCTGACCCTGGCGCACCGGCTGCCACCCGTCGCCCGCTCCCGGACGACGGTCGCGGCCACCGCCCTCTTCGCGTCGTCGGCGACCGTGCTCCTGGTGGCCGGGCTCCGCTGGCAGCTGCTGCCGGTCCTGGCGGGCGGTGCCGCCGCGCTGCCCTTCGCCGTCCTCCCGCTGCTGCGGGCCCGCCGCGCGGGGACGCCGGCCGGCCGGGCCCGGCGGTGGCCGGCGCTCCTCGCCTCGGTGGCCTGCGTCGGCCTGATCGCCGCCGGGCCCTTGGCGGCCCGGGCCTTCCCCGTGCCGGTCTTCCCCCGGCCCACCGGCGAGTTCGCGGTCGGCACCCGCGTCCTGCAGTGGACCGACCCGGACCGCCCCGAGACCTTCACCGCCGACCCGGACGACCACCGCACGGTCGTGGTGCAGCTCTGGTACCCGGCACGCAGGAGCCCGGACGGCGGGCAGCGGGCCCGCTACCTGGGGCGGACCGAGCAGGAGGCGCGGACCGTCGCCGAGGCCCTCGCCCGGACCGCCGGCCTGCCGGGCTTCCTGGTCGACGGGGTGCCGCGCGCCCGCACCGCCGCGGATGTGGACGCCCCGGTGGCGGACGGGGGCGGGCGCTTCCCCGTGGTGCTCTTCTCGCCCGGCTCCAGCGGGGTGCGCACCCAGAACACCGCCTGGGCGGAGGAACTGGCGAGCCACGGCTACCTGGTGGCCGCGCTGGACCACCCGTACGACTCCGCCGCCGTGCTGCTCGCGGACGGACGGACCGTCACCACCGCGACCGCCTCCACCGGCGACCGGGACCAGGACGAGAAGCTCGCGGCCGGCTGGACGGCGATCCGGGCCGCCGACCTCCGCTTCGTCCTCACCCGCCTCACCGCCCTGGACCGGGGCGCGGACGGCCCGCTGACGGACCGTCCGGACGCCGGCCGCGCGGCCGACCCGTTGACCGGCCGTCTGGACACCGGCCGCGCGGCCGTGACCGGCCACTCGATGGGCGGCGCCGCCGCCCTGCAGGCGGCCCGGCAGGACCGGAGGTTCGGCGCCGTCGTCGACCTGGACGGCTTCCCGCACGGCCCCGCCGCGCCCGCCCTCACG
This sequence comes from Kitasatospora sp. NPDC004289, assembly GCF_053602875.1. Lineage (NCBI taxonomy): Bacteria > Bacillati > Actinomycetota > Actinomycetes > Kitasatosporales > Streptomycetaceae > Kitasatospora > Kitasatospora sp. NPDC004289. The sequence continues at coordinate 3,907 of NZ_JBSGEL010000112.1, forward strand.
GCTCCGGTGCTGGCGCTCACCCAGGCCTTCACCGCCGACACCGACCCGCGCTACCCGCCCCGTCTCACCGAGGCGCTCGACGCCGGCACCGCGACCGCCTACCGGCTCACCGTCCCCGGCGCCGCCCACCTCACCTTCACCGACAGCCCGCTCTACCTGCCGCCGGTGCCCTCGATCGTCGGCTCGCTCGGCCGCACCGAGAGCCCCCGCACCACCGCCGGAGCCACGCTCGCCTTCCTGGACGCCACCCTGAAGGACCGCTCCGGAGGCGACCCGGCCCCGGCCCTGTCGGCCTACGGCGAGCTCACCGTCCACCGCCGCGGCGGCGGCTGACTCAGAGGGCGCCCTCGCCCGGCCGGGCCGTGCTCATCGCCACGGCCCTGGTCCGGGCCCAGGCGAAGAGCAGCACCGCGAGCACCACCGCCATCGCCGACGCCTTGACGACCGCGGGGACGGATCCCGCTCGCAGGGCGACGGAGTACAGCGGCGTCAGGCCCGCGATCCCCACCGCGGGCCCGGCCGCGTACCAGGCGGCGAAGACCAACGGCCCGGCGCCCCCGCCCGCGCCCCGGGCGGGGGAGTACATCAGGTCCCGGCGCACCGGGCCCCGGCAGGCGTTCACCAGCCCGGCCGCCACCAGGGCCGGGACGGCGGCCGGGACCAGCCAGACCGCGGGCCCCGCCCCCGAGCCACCGCCACCGAGGGCCAGCAGCGCGCCCGCGCAGGCCAGGCCCAGCAGCAGACCGGCCACGACCGGGACCACGGCGTGACGGAGCATCAGCCCGGCGAAGGGGTACGGCGACCAGGAGGCGCGCCGCACGTCGTCGGTCTCGATCCGGGCGGGCTCCAGCAGCTGCGCCACCGCCAGGTAGCCGAAGACCAGCGCCACGGCGGTGGCCAGCCAGGACACCCCGCCCCGGGTGCCGTGGGCGAGGGCGGCGCAGAGCGGCGCCGGCACCGCGAGCACCAGCGCGCGGCCCAGCCGCGCCGGGGAGCGCAGCAGCGCGAGGGTGTCGCGCCAGGGCACCACCTGCCAGGCCCGCCGGGGGGCGGGGAGGCGCAGGCGGCGCTGACGGAGGCTGCCGTTGGCGCTGTTGACGGCCAGTCGGGCGCTGCGCAGCTCGACCGTGCGCAGCGCGGCCAGGACGCCGGCGGCCGTCCGGGCCCGTTCGCGCAGGCGGGTGAGCGGGACGGTCGCGGCGGCGCGGTCGGCGGCCACCAGGGCGGCGGCCGTGCAGACCAGGAGGAGCGCGGCGGCGATCAAGCCGCCCGGCACGGCGGCGGGCGTCGGGGCCAGGGCCGCGACGGCGGCCCAGCCCCACGGGCCCGACCAGAGCTCGGCCCGCTCCAGCCAGCCCACCGGGTGACCGGCGACGGCCAGGACGGTCTGTGCGGCGAGGCCCAGGATCAGCAGGGTGAGGTAGGGCGTCAGGCGGCGTACCCAGTGGGCGGTGCGGTCGCTGCGCTCCACCACCAGGGCGGCGCAGGTGGCCAGCAGGGGGACGCCGAGCCCGCCGAGCAGGCACCACCCGAGCGCGGCCGGCAGGCCGGTGCGGACGGTGAGCCCGAGGGCGACCATGCCGCCGGCCGCCGCCACCAGCCCGGGGAAGGCGGCCACCGCGCAGGACAGCCAGAACCACGGCCGCAGCACCGGTCGGGGCCGGACCGGGTGGGCGAGCAGCCAGTCGGTCGCCGCCCGGGGCGGCACCACGGGGCCGCGCCAGAGGCCGTCCCGGAGCAGCAGCAGGAAGGTGGTCAGGCCGACGGCGGTGATGCCGGCGGGCATCGCGGCGAGCAGGTCGCCGCCGTGGCCGGTGTAGTCGGCGCCCATCGAGGCCTGGAGGAAGAGGCCCAGGCTCGGCACGCCGCCCCAGACGACCAGGCCGAGCAGCACGCAGTAGAGCGCGAAGGCCACGGACTTGGCGCGGTTGCGCCGGTGGGGCGCGCGCAGGGCGCGCAGCAGGGCGAGGGTCTCGTCGGTCCAGTCGTCGTCCGCCGACCACGGCTCGACGGCGCTCTCCGCCTCGGGGACGGTGGTGCTCATCGCTCACCGGCCGGGGCGGCGGGGGCGGCCGGGGCGGCGGAGGTGGAGTCGGCGGCGGTGCGCGCGGCGTACTCCGCCGCGAGGACCTGCCGGGGCTTGCCCTGCCGGACGATCCGGCCGTCCTCCAGGACCACCACCCGGTCGGCCACGTCCAGCGCCAGGTCGGTGTGGTGGGTGACCAGCAACACCGCGACGCCGTCGGCGAGTTCGCCCTTGAGCAGCTCGGCGAGGTCGCGCCGGGCCTCCGGGTCGAGCCGCTGCTCGGGCTCGTCCAGCAGCAGCAGGTCGCGCGGGCGCACCATGGCGCAGGCCAGCAGCAGGGCCTGCATCTGGCCGGAGGAGAGGGCCGAGGGCAGGGCGTCGGCGCGTTCGGTGAGATTGCGGTGGGCCAGCACCTCGGTGATCCAGTCGGGCGCGTCGGCCACCCCGTGCGCGACCGCCACCAGCAGCAGGTGCTCACGGACCGTCAGGTCCGGGTAGCAGGCGACGGTGTCGCCGACCACGGCCACCCGGGCCCGGATCCGGGGGTCGTTCTGGTCCATCGGGAGGCCGTCGAAGCGCACCGTCCCCTTGCTGGGCGCGTCCCGCCCGGCGGCGACCCGGAGCAGGGTGGACTTGCCCGAGCCGTTGTGGCCGAGCAGCGCGACGCACTCGCCGGCGGCCAGCGACAGGTCCACGGGGTGCAGCACCTCCCGGTCGCCGTACGAGCGGCTGACGCCGCTGAGGCGCAGCAGGGGAGCCGGCGCGGCCGCCCCGCGTGCGGCCCCGGGCGGGGCGGCGGGCGGTCCGGCGGCGGCGTTCTTGGCCATGGGGAAAGCGCCTTTCGAGGGGTGGTCCGCCCACAGTACCCAGCCGTCGGAGGGCGGCCGCCGGTAGGTGCTCCGCAGACGATCAAGGGGGGGCCAAGGCCCGGCCAAGGCCTGGTCAAGGCGCGCGCACGGCGTTCTGGGGGCGCGTTCAGGGAGTCCCGCGCATGGCCCAGTGGACGGCGATCAGGGTCGCCAGCAGGGTTGCCACCAGGGCGAGTTGGCCGAGCAGCAGCCAGGTGGCGAGGCGGCGCAGCTGGCGGGCGGCCGGGGCCGGGTACCAGAGGGCGCGCAGGGCGGCGACGGTGGCCCCGCCGAGGTGGAAGGCGAGGAGCAGGCCGCCGACGCGGGTGACCACGAGGAGGAGCAGGAGGTCCAGGACCGCGGTCGCGGCGGTGAGCAGGGCGGCCAGCTGGAGGTCGCTGCGGTCGGTGGCGCGGGCTCTCGTGGCGGTCGTCGGCACGGGCGGTCCCCTCGGACTCGGTGGCGAGCAGGCAGGGGCCCGGTGGACGGAACCGCGCGGTGCGCGCACCGGTGCCGTCGGGGCAGGCGTCGGTGCGGCCGGTCCGACGGTGCTCGCCCCCGTGACGCCCCGTCAGACCGGCCGGTCCCAGTGTGCTGGGCACGGACGGTTCGTGGGCGTGGGCATGCCCGAACCGAGACCTGAGCGGTACCAGGGGGATATCGGGGTCACGGTGCGGCGTGGCGGCGGAGGGAACCGGGTACGCGCAGATCATGGGAATCATCCGACGGAGGAGAGACGGCGAGCCGGAGCCCGGGCCGGAGGACGGCGTACGGGGAGGCCGGGACGCACCGGCCGGCGGCGAGGACGTCGCCGGGCAGTTGGCCGCGCTCTCGGCCGAGATGGAGCGCACCCTCCCCGACGCCGCTCCCGCGGTCCGGGAGGCCTGGTACCGGCGGCGCGGGAGCCAGCGGGCCGGCGCGCTGGTCCGCTCGCTGACCACCGCGCTCGGGCGGGGCGGCAAGGCCGCGGCCAAGGGGGCCGGGTACGGCGGCAAGGTGCTGGCCGACCGGCTGCTGGACGCCGCGCCCCGGATCCCGGTCCGCAGCCTGGCCACCCTGCGCGCCCAGCACCCCACCGCCGCCACCCCGGACGAGCTGGCCGAACTGATCGCACTCGGGGCCTGCCGCTCCTCCGCCGCGCTGGGCGCGGGGGCGGGCGCGGCGGCGATGATGCCCGTCCCGCCCGCGATGCCGGTGGAGATCGCGGCGGAGACCCTCTCGGTGGCGGCCGTCGAGATCAAGCTGATCGCCGAGCTGCACGAGGTCTACGGGGTCCCCGCCCAGGGCACGGTCGCGCAGCGGGCCACCGCGTACGTCGGCGCCTGGGCCGACGGCCGGGGCATCGACCGGGCCGCGCTGATCCGCCCGGCCGGGCTGGCGGCGATGGCGGTCAGCTCCGAGGTCCGCCAGAAGCTGCGCAAGCGGCTGACCCGGAGCACGCTGCGCAAGCTCCCCTCCCTCACCCCGCTGCTGATCGGCGCGGGTCTCGGCGCCACCATGAACCGCCGCGACACCCGCAGGCTCGCCGACCAGGTGCGCGCCGACCTCGCCCAGCGGATCCCGCCCGACCCGGACTACTGGACGGCGGCCGCCCCGCGCAAGGAGATCGACTGACCGTCAGCCGCCTGTGGCCGGGTCAGGCGCCGTCGATCCGCTCCAGCAGCTCGCGGGCCTCGGCGGTGCGGGAGTTGTCCGGCCCGAACGCGGCCAGGGAGGCGTCGAGGGCGGTGGCGGCCAGCGGACGGGCCGCGGCGTCCTGCCCCAGCCCGAGGAGGGCCCGGGCGGCGGCCAGCTCCACGGCTCCGGACTCCGGGCGGCGGCGCTCCTCGTCCCAGCCGCCGCGCAGCTCGTCGGCGAGCCGCGCCTCGGCGAGGGCGTCCTCGTAGCGGCCCTGGAGGTTGAGGCTCCGGCAGAGGCCCAGCCGCAGGATCAGCGCGATCTGGTCGTCCTCGCGGTGCGAGGCGATGGCCTGGCGGGCCACCGCCTCCGCCTCCGGGTGGAGGCCGAGCGCGGTGAGGGCGTGGAGCTGACCGCTGCGGGCGTTGAGCCGCAGGAGCTGCATCTCCGGCTCCGCCCCCGCCTCCGCCTCCGCCTCGATCTGACGCTCCGCCAGGTGGGCGACCGCCGCGCACTCCGACTCGGCCTCGGCGAAGCGGTCGAGCATCGTCAGCACCTGGGCCCGGTCCGCGCGCAGCTTGAGGGTCAGCATGTGCTCGGGCCCGATCAGCTCCGCGATCAGCGGCCGCACCTCGTCGAGGATGCCCAGGGCCTCGGTGTGGCGGCCCTGGGCGCTGGCCGCCAGCGCGACGATCTCCAGCGCCAGCGGCCCGAAGACGAAGTCCTCCGGCTCGATCCGCGGCGCCTCCGCCAGGGCGCGGGCCTCCGCCTCGGCCTCGGCGTAACGGCCCGCGTGGTAGAGGGCGGTGGCGTGCGTCAGGGGGTTCGTCATGATCCGGCCAGCCTCGCTTCGGTCGACCCAGCGGGTGTGCCCAAGGGGTGTGCCCAAGGGGTGTGGAGTCGAGCATACGAAGATCGCACACGCCTGTTCGCGGAACGGAACAGGATCCGGAGGAATCGAGGAGCTACGGTGACCCGTGTACGAGGAACGGGAGTTGAGGGGGCGTCATGACGGAGTACCCGCAGTCGCTGAGCGAGCGCTGCTTCCACCGGATCTGGTCGGCGGCCGATGCGACGGGCGGCCCGCTGGACGAGGTGTTCGCGCTGGTCCGGGCGGCGGTTCCGGAGGTCGAGGTCCGGCGGTTGGACGCCAGGGGCAGGGGCGAGGACGACCACGTCTGGTGGCTGGTGATGCCGGACCGCCGCGAGGCCCAGGTGGACACGGCGGCCGGCGGCCACGCGCCGTTCCACCTGGACGTCGACACCGAGCGGCGTGACGTCGAGGAGGTGGCGGAGGCCGCGCGGCTGCTGACCGCCTTCCTGCGGGCCTGACCCGGACCGGCGGGCGGCGGGGCTGCGCGAAGTATTGACGGTGTGTCTAATAGCTTCTACCTTCCGGTCAGAGGGCCAGTGCGCCCCGCCGCGCGCCGAGAGGAAGGAAGAGGGCCGATGACCAAGGCCGTCCGGACCGCACCCGAAGCCTGGCCCGAGGAGCGCCGCCGCACCGCCGAGCGGCTGCTCAACTCCTCGGCCAAGCTCTCCTTCGACCCGCTCACCGAGGTGGACTGGGACACCCCGCCGCTGCCCGGCCGCTACTTCTGCCCGCCGCACCACACCTCGCTCTACGGCACCGAGCTCTGGGAGGGCCTGAGCGAGGAGCAGCGGATCGAGCTCAGCAAGCACGAGGTGGCCAGCGTCGCCAGTCTCGGCATCTGGTTCGAGGAGATCCTGATGCAGATGCTGCTGCGCCACGCCTTCGACCGCGACCCGACCAGCGCCCACGTCCAGTACGCGCTCACCGAGATCGCCGACGAGTGCCGGCACTCCGTCATGTTCGCCAAGATGATCACCTGGATGGGCGTCCCCGCCTACGGTCCCGGACGGCTCTCGCACGAGCTCGGCCGGATCTTCAAGGCGATCTCGACGCACAGTCAGACCTTCGGCGGCACCATGTACGTGGAGGAGATCCTCGACGCGTTCCAGCGCGAGCTGATGAACGACGAGTCGCTCCAGCCCCTCACCCGCCAGGTCTCCCGGATCCACGTGATCGAGGAGTCCCGCCACATCACCTACGCCCGGGAGGAGCTGGTCCGCACCCGGGTCGGACCGGTGCGCCGCTTCTACGAGCAGCTGCTGATCGGCCTGATCATCCACCGCTCCACCAAGGGCCTGATCAACCCCCGCCTCTACGCGGCGGTCGGCATCGACCCCAAGGCCGGCCGGGCCGCCGCCCGGTCCAACCCCAACTGGCGGGCCACCAAGACCCGGATGGCGGCCAAGGCGGTCGGCGTCCTCGACCGGGCGGGTCTGATCGGCCCGACCAACCGCTGGCTGCTGCGCCGTGCCGGGGTGGTCTGAGCCGGAGCGGCGCCGGGGTGGCGCCGGAGCGGTCGGAACCGGGTTGAGCGGCTGAGCGGGCTGAGCGGGAGAACGGCCGGGCCCGTGCCTCCGGGGCGTCGGAGGCACGGGCCGGTGGCTGATGCGGCGTCAGAGCGGGAGCAGCTCCGGGCGCTTGGCCTCGACGTTGTCCCCGGAGGACTCGCCGCGCAGTCGGCGGCCGACCCACGGCACCAGGAACTCGCGGGCCCACTGCAGGTTCTCCCGGCGCTGCTCGGCCGTGGTGAGCACGGGCGCGGCGGGCCACGGGGCCTCCGGGTCCTGCTCGGGGCCGAGCGGCAGGCCGAGCGAGCGGGCGGCCAGCAGGGCGACCCGCTGGTGGCCCTCGGGGGAGAGGTGCAGGCGGTCCTCGCTCCAGGCGCGGCGGTCGTGCACCGAACGCAGCGACCAGAGGTCGGCGACGGTGAGGCCGTGTCGGTCGGCGACGGCCCGCAGGTGGCCGTTGTAGGTGGCGATCTTGCCGCGCAGCATGCCGAGCACCGGGATGCCCCGGGTGTCGAAGCCGGTGCAGATCAGCACCGTCCCGGCGTGGCGCTTCAGCTCCACCACCGCGGCCTCGAAGCGCTCGGCCACCGCGTCCGGGTCGCTGCCCGGGCGGAGGATGTCGTTGCCGCCGGCGCAGAGCGTCACCAGGTCGGGGCGGATCTCCGCCACCCGGGGCACCTGCTCGTCGACGATCTGGTCCAGCAGCCGGCCGCGGACCGCGAGGTTCGCGTACCGGAAGTCGCCCAACGGCCGCTGTGCGGCGAGCAGTCGGGCCAGTCGGTCGGCCCATCCGGCGTACAGGCCGTCCGGGCGGGCGTCGTTGAGGCCCTCGGTGAAGCTGTCCCCGAGTGCCACGTACGAGCTGAGGTCAAGGGTCTCCTGTGTGTCAGCCATGGAGGAGATAGTTCACCTTGTGAACTACCTTACGCGACCGTAGGTGACGGAGTCCCGAGGGTGAGCTTCGTCACAAGGGGTGCGGGGAGGTCTGGTGGTCCGGCCAGTGGGCCAGTCGCTGCCCGCTCTCGAAGCGGTGCGCCACGCCGGTCACGGGGTCGGTGAACTCCAGTGCCTGGGCCAGGAGTTGGAGCGGATCGCGGAAATCGTCCGGAGCCGCCTCGGGGAGGACGCGCGGGTAGAGGGGATCGCCGAGGATCGGGATGCCGAGCGAGCAGAGGTGGACCCGCAGCTGATGGGTCTTGCCCGTCTCGGGCAGCAAGCGGTATCCACCGTTCCGCCCGTCCTGCGCCAGCAGCTCGACGACGCTGCGGCTGTTCGGCTCGCCCGTCACCTCCCGCGCCGTCAGTTCGCCGCGCTCCTTCACCAGCCGACTCTCCACCGTCCGGGGCAGCTCCAGACCCGGCAGGTACGGGGCCACCGCCCGGTACTCCTTGCGCACCCGCCGCTCGGCGAACAGCCCCTGGTACGCCGCGCGGTCCTGCGGCCGCACGACGAAGAGCACCAGGCCGGCGGTCAGCCGGTCGAGACGGTGGGCCGGGCTCAGTTCCGGCAGGCCGAGGCGGTCGCGGAGCAGGGCCAGCGCGGTCTGGGTGACGTGCTTGCCGCGCGGGGCGATGGAGAGGAAGTGCGGCTTGTCCGCGACCACGATCCGCTCGTCCCGGTGCAGGACGGTGAGCGGGAACGGCACCTCCACCTCGGGCGGCAGGTCACGGTGGTACCAGATCACGGCCCCCGGGACGAACGGCGCGTCGGGGGAGAGCCGCCCGTCCGCGCCGTGCACCCCGTCCCCGGGAGCGTCGCCCGCGAACAGCGCGTCGACCAGGGCCGGCTCCACCGGGAGGAACTCCGTCAGGTACGCGTGGACCGTCGCCCACCCGCCGCCGTCCTCCGGCAGCCGGCGCCGCACCGGGTCGACGCCGTGCCGCTGGGGGAGGGGGGAGCGTGGGGCGGCGGGGCGGCGTCTCATGGGGCGTCAGCCTAACGCCCCGGCCCTCGGCCGCCCGTCCGCTCGCGGCCGCGCCCCGCCGCTTCCTCCGCAGGTCAGGGCTTCGCGGCCGCGCCGTTCCGGTACCCCGCCACGTCCCAGCCGAAGCGGAGCAGACTGGTGCCGAACATCAGCACCCCGAGCGGGATGTGCAGACTCGCCAGGTGCGCGATCCCCGCCAGCACCTGCACCGAGGAGAGCACCAGGAACCCGGTCGCGTACAGCACCGGCCGCCCCGGACCGCCGCCCGGCCGCCAGGCCAGGACGGCGGCCAGCAGGTAGAGCATGGTGGCCCCGTAGGTGACCCGGGCGCCCACGGCGTGCAGCAGCTCGCCGTAGGAGGTGGAGAAGGTCAGGCCCGCGCTGACCGCCTGCGCCAGGAGGGTCGCGGTCTGCAGACCGACCGCGACCCGCACGAAGGGCTGGAACCTGGTGCTCCGACGCACCGTCACCGTCGACGTCAAGGTGGCCATCGCCGTCCTTCTCTCTCCCCTGCGCCGGGCCGTGTCCCGGTCGCTCACCTTCCTGACGGAACAGCCCGGCGGAATGTGAGGCGGGGTGGCGAAAGGGCTCGCTTCGGCCTCGCGTGCAGTGGATCATGACGGTGCATCACCCCGTCGCGAAGGAGCAGCCGGACCATGACCATCACTGCCGTCGACAGTGCGCGCCACCGGCTGCTCAACATCGGCTACCGGCTCCTCGGGTCACTCACCGAGGCCGAGGACGCCGTCCAGGAGGCGTACGCCCGCTGGTACGCCCTGCCCGCGGAGCGGCAGGAGGCGGTCCTGTCGCCCGACGCCTGGCTCACCACCGTCACCAGCCGGATCTGCCTCGACCAGCTCGGCTCGGCCCGGGCCCGGCGCGAACGCTACGTCGGCGAGTGGATACCCGAGCCGCTGCCCGACCGCACCGAGTGGCCGGTCGGCCCGTCGGTGGCGGAGCGTCAGGACCCGGCGGAGCGGATCGCGTTGGACGAGTCGGTGGACATGGCGCTGCTGGTGGTGCTGGAGACGATGACCCCGGCGGAGCGGGTGGCCTTCGTCCTGCACGACGTCTTCGGGTACCCGTTCGGTGAGATCGGCGAGGTGCTGGAGCGGTCGGCGGCCGCCTGCCGGCAGTTGGCGGCCTCGGGGCGGCGGCGGGTGCGGGACGCCCGGCCCGATGCCGGGATGACCATCGACCAGGCCCGGGTGGTCCGCGCGTTCAAGCACGCCTGGGAGACCAAGGACATCGCGGCCCTGGTCACCCTCCTCGACCCCGCCGCCACCCTGACCGCCGACGGCGGCGGCCTCGTCCCCTCTGTCCTCCACCCCGTCACCGGCGCCGACGCGATCGCCCGCCTCGTCCTCGCCATCGCCGACCGGACCCCGGGGCAGATCCTCCGCGAGGGCTCGGTCAACGGCCGCCCCGGCCTGGTGGCCCTCCTCGGCGGCAGCGCGGTGACGGTGGCCGCCTTCGCGGTGGAGGGCGGGCGGGTCACCCGGATCTGGGCGGTGCGCAACCCGGAGAAGCTCGGGCCCTGGGAGGGGACCACTACGATGCCGGGGCACTGATCGAACGGTCCGAGCGGGGGAGCGGCACGTGAGCGGTAACGGTGGAGTCGGGGGCGGTGGCTACGGGGAGCCGACGGGGGCACCGTACGGCCCGCCTCCCGGACACGGTGTCCCTGGGCCTGGGCCTGGGCCGATCCCGCCCCAGGGGTACCCGTACCCGTACGCACAACCTCCCCACCCCCCGGGGCCGTTCGGCCCGCCCGGGCCCCCGCCGCCACCGGCCGAACCTTCACGGGCGCAGAAAATCCTGCGCGGCGTCCGCAACCCGTTCTACGCCGCCCAGCGGGCCTTCCGCCCGTCCCGGGCGGACCTGGCGGAGGACGCGTCGGTCCGCCGGCTCCAACTCTGGCGCACGGGACTGGGGTTGGCGGCCTACGTCGGGCTGACGGCGACGTACCGGGCCGTGGCCGATGTCGAGGGCGTCAAGGCGATGGCGGACGACCGCTTCAGCCAGGGGTGGTCCAGCGTCCTGGTGCTCGTCTGCACCTTCCCACTGGTGGTCGGCGCCTTCATCGCGGCCGCCCGGGGCGACCTGCGGCGCACGTACCTGCGGCGGACCCTGCGCCCGCTCGGCGCGGTCGCGGCCGTCATCGGATCGATGGCCACCTTCCCGCTCGCGATGGCCCCGGAGACCGCAGGATTCCGCGACGCGGTGGGCGTGGTGGGGACGGTCGTCCTCGCCGTGCTCTGCCTGTGGTCCCTCGGCTTCGCCCTCTATGGCATCGGCCTCTCCCTCGTCCACGTCTTCCGCACCGCCGACATCCACGAGGTTCTCCCGCCGCTCCTCGCCGGGATCCTGGTCTGGGAGATGGCCCTTCTCGACGTCGTGACCGGCGCCTACTCCGAGGTCCCGCCGGTCGCCCGTGCCGCTTTCATCCTCGGCGCTCCGATCACCGTGACCGCTCTGTCCTGGTGGGAGCTGCGCCGCCTGAAGGAGCATCACCGGCTGACGCTGCGCGAAGCGCTGGGCCGTTCCTGACGCGCGATGGCGATCCCCCGCATATGGGTCGGACGGGATCGTCGGACCCCGCCATTTCCCTCCTGGGATCCTGGGCCCTGCGGCAGTTGCCTCAGACCCGGTCTGAGGAGTTTGGAGGACGTGAGCCCGAGCTAGATCGGCGGCCCGAACTCTGGCTGGCCGTCGGCGGTGGCGCCCCAGGGACTCACCAAGCTCACCGCCAAGGATGTCCGCACCTGGCTCAACCAGCTCCGCACCACCTGCCAGTGCTGCGCCCGCGGCCTCGACGCCGCCCGGAACCAGCCCCGCTGCTGCGCGGCTGGCACGTGCTGCGGCAAGCGGCTCTCCCCGCTGACCCTCGCCTACATCCACTCCGTGCTCAAGTCCGCCCTGGAGCACGCCGTCCGCGAAGAGGAGATTCCCCGTAACGTCGCCCGCAACGTCCGGATGGGCACACCCCGCCCCCGCCGCTTCGAACCCCTGACCGTCGACGAGGCCCGCGACCTCCTCACCGCTGTGCGCGGCCACCGGCTCCAGGCCCTTTTCGAGCTCGCCTTGCGCACCGGTCTGCGCAAGGGCGAACTCCTCGGCCTGCGCTGGGAAGACCTCGACCTGACCGGCGGCACCGTCAGCGTCCGGCGCACCCTCCAGCGCACCAACAGCAGCGGCCTGACCGCCCTGCCGACGAAGACGCAAAGCTCGGAGCGGCGCATCGCCCTGCCCGGCGAATGCCTGCACTCGCTGCGGGACCGCCGCGACCAGCAGGCCCGGGAGCGCGACACGGCAGGCAAGGGGTGGTCGGACAGTGGCTACGTCTTTACCCGCCCGACGGATCCCCGATCGAGGGAGCCACCCTCACCCGGCACTTCAACGCTCTGCTTCGCCGGGCCAGGCTCCGCCACATCCGGTTTCACGACCTCCGGCACTCGGCGGCGACCCTCCTTCTGGAACAGGGGGTCGAACTGGTCGTGATCAAGGAACTCCTCGGCCACGCCCACATCGGCGTCACCGCCACGGTGTATGCCCACGTCCGACTCCGCCTCCAGCGCGACGCCATCGATCTCCTCGGGCGCGCCCTCCGCAGCCCCACCGAGATCGTCGGCGAGCTCTACGACGGCGACGAACCACCTCTTTGCGCCACGCCCGTCCGCTGACGTTGCCGTCAACTACTGCCGTCAGACACCACAGGGGCCCCACCGGGACATCATTCCGGTGGGGCCCTGTGTTATCGCTGGCCGTTATCGACAGGGAATCCCCCTCGCCGGGCGAACAAGCTTCGCGTCAGAGATCAGTTTTCGACTTGGAGAGACGGGAAGTTCGCCGACACGACCTGCAACCGCGTCGCGCACACAAAGGCTCCAGTAGAAACAATGAGCCGCCCACACGTGTGGGCGGCTCACTGTTATTCCCTGCCGGTCAGGCGACGGGCTACGGAGCCCCTATGCGCAGAAATTCAGCATAGATTTGATGCAGCAAAACTGCATATCGATAATGGGCGTCGACAACTTCTCGCTCTTCGACGGCCATGCTTTCGCCGAATCGTTCTAGGCGAGAGATGACCCCTTCAAGCAACCCCATGACGTCCGCCCGGCTCGGCCTGAATATCCCCTCATCGACAAAAAGGATCACCTGGGTCACATGCTCGTCGGCGAGAGCTAGGTCGCCATGAATGAGTGCAAGGTTCTCTCCGGCGCGCAACAGATTCTCACCGCGGCGCAGACCGGGAAACGGCAAGGATCGCCAGAGGGCGTAGCTCTCCATGAAATCCGACAACAACTCGTCCTCTCATTCGTCGGCGTCATACCAGAAGGTTACAGCCTTGCCGCCGGGGCCGATGATCCCGCCCTTACCCGTCTGGGGGTCCACGTATTTTATCCCGCGCGCACCGTCCGCCAGCGTCTCCAGGCTGCCGTTGAGCCCCCTCTTCCCTCCTGGCTGGGCGATTCCCGTCGCCCAGTCTTGCGCATCCTGGAGGTACTGCTCACGCGTGACACCGCGCCCCTTTGCATGCTTGTCCCAGTGGTATTCAAACTGATCCTGAGAAGATCTTCCGCTGGGGTTATGGAAGACGTCGTCGATCTTCTCGGTGCACAATCCCGAATTGTGCACCAGTACGGGCACCGTACCGGCGAGTGCATAGTACGTGTGGAGGTTGGCAACGGTGAGGTTGTAGGCCGTGTTGAGGTGTGTGTAGTTGCGGA
>NZ_JBSGEL010000113.1:0-16513 GCF_053602875.1 Kitasatospora sp. NPDC004289
GCGCTCGGCCAGCGCACCCAGCTCGGTCAACGGCGCCTCGCTGCCGCCGAAGCCGCCTCCGCCGCAGGGATCCGGGGTCAGGCCTGCTGGCGCGGTACGAACTCGAAGCCGCGCTGGCTCTCCTTCGCCACCCGGTTGTGGCCGTAGGTGTCCTCACCGGAGACCAGGACGGTGCCGTACTTGTCGAGCACGATGCCGCCGCCGTACTCGCTCACCTCTTCGGTGCCCGGGTAGACCTGGACCTGGGTGGGTACGAAGCGGGCCGCGTAGCCCATGCGGTAGTCCTTCTTGGTGCCGGTGTGCGGCAGCGAGGCGTGCATGAGCGTGGACCAGAAGATCACGCACTCGCCCGGCTTCATCACCAGGGGGAACGCCTGGGACTCGTCCGGGCTCCAGTTGGGGTCCTTCTGCAGCTGGCGGTAGTCGTAGCCGAAGAAGCCGCGCTTGATGCCGTCCTTCTCACGGGCGTTGAACGCCTCGGCCTCGTACTCCATGCCCTTCGACTCGTCGTAGTTCATGAACTTGTGCGTGCCGGGCATCAGCTGCAGGCAGCCGTTCTCCTTGGTGGAGTGCGTGAAGGCGGTCCACACGGTGATGGTCCCGCCGAAGGCCGGCAGGCCGTTCTCGGAGGGCCAGAGGATCTGGGGGCTGCCGCTGGCGTGCGCGAAGGTCGCGGCCTGGTGCCAGTCGGTGCCCTCGTCGCCCTGGTACTTGGGGAAGAACTCGCTGCGCCAGCACAGGAGGTTCGGGCCGAGGATCGAGGCGACCCGGTCGACGATCTCGCCCTTGAGGATGTGCTCGGACAGCAGGTCGATGTCCAGGTGCCGGTCGTAGTTGGAGATGCTGCTCGCCTTGCCCTCACCCACCGGGTAGATGGCGTGGGAGCGGTCGCGCAGCTCGCGCTGGATGGTCTTCCAGCGCTCCTCCATCTCCTCGACCTCGTAGATCTTGATGGGGCCGAGGAAGCCGTCCCGCTCGAACTGCTCCAGCTCGGCCGCGGTCAGGGTGAACGTCGTCTGCTCGGAAGTCGTCATCAGTGTCATCCGCTCTGTACGGGGGTGTTGGTGGGGTGGAGGACGCTGGCGGCGACCTTGCCGAGGCTGTCCTCGAAGAGCACCTCGATGTCCAGCTCGACGCCGAAGCGCTCGTTGATCCGGTTGCCCAGTTCGAGTGCGAGGGCCGAGTGGCCGCCCAGGTCGAGGAAGTTGTCCTCGGTGGTGACCGGCTCCTCGAGGAGCTCCTCGGCCCATGCCAGGATCAGCGCCTGAGCCTCAGCCAGTTGCTCTCCGCCGTGTGTCAGTTCAGTCATGCGTTGACAGCCGTTTCGTTCCATGACCGGGCGACAGCGGCCCGATCGACTTTCCCGTTGACCGTGCTCGGCAGTTCCGGCAGCCGCAGGTAGCGGGCCGGCTGCATGTAGGCGGGCAGTTGGTCCTTGACGTGCCGGCGCAGGTCCGCGGCGTCAGGGGCTCCGTCCTCGTCGCGGGCGACGAAGGCGCAGACCAGCCGGTCGTCGCCGGCCTTGAACTCCCGTACCTGGACCACCGCGTCGAGCACCCCCGGATGGGTGCGGACCACGGCCTCGATGTCGCTGAGTTCGATGCGGTAGCCGCGGAGCTTCACCTGGAGGTCGGCGCGGCCGATGTACGCCAGCGCACCGTCGGGCAGCCGGGTCACCAGGTCGCCGGAGCGGTAGTAGCGGACCGCCTCGCCGGTGTCCTGCTCCGTGACCAGCGGGTACTTGTCCGCGGTCAGGTCGGGACGCTTGAGGTACCCGTCGGTGACCTGCGGGCCGGCCAGCCACAGCTCGCCGGCCTCTCCGTCCTCGACGTCCCGGCCGTTCTCGTCGACCACCCGGAGCCGGAAGCCCGGCAGGGCGGTACCGATGACGGAGCGGTTCGAGGCCAGGTCGTCCGTCCCGACCTCGTGGAAGGTGGTGAAGACCGTGGTCTCGGTGATCCCGTAGCCGTTGACCAGGCGGGGTTGCTCCAGACCGTACCGCTTCGCCCACGGGTGGAGCGTCGCGGGCACCAGCTTCTCGCCGCCGAAGACGACGTAGCGCAGGCCCGCCAGGTCGTGCTCCGAGCGCAGTGCCGCCGCGGCGAGCGCGGTGAAGGCCGTGGGCGTCTGGCTGAGCACCGTGACGCCCGCGTCCACGATGACCTGGAGGTACTTCTCGGGCGAGCGTGCGGCCCAGTGCGGCAGCACCACCAGCTCCGCGCCCGTGGTGAGCGCGCCCCAGATCTCCCAGACCGAGAAGTCGAAGGCGAGGGAGTGGAAGAGGAGCCAGCGGTCCCGCTCGTCGAACTCGAAGGCCGCCCCGGCAGCGGTGAACAGCGCTCCCGCGTGGCGGTGTTGTACCGGGACGCCCTTGGGGGTACCGGTGGTGCCCGACGTGTAGATCACGTACGCCTCGGCGGAGGCGTCGTCGACGACCGTCAACGGCTCGCCGGTCGGGCCCTCGGCCAGTGCGGCGATCTCCGACTCGGCGATCACCGCGACGCTCGCGGTGTCGTGCCCCTCGCCCGGGTCGCCGATCAGCACGGTCGACTCGCTGTCGGCGAGGATGAAGCTCCTTCTGGCCGACGGGTGCCGGACGTCCAGCGGAACGTAGGCCGCCCCCGCCTTCAGGACGCCGATCATGGCGGCGATCGCCTCGGCACCGGGAAGCATCCGCAGGGCGACCCTGTCGCCCTGCCGCACACCACGGCCCTTGAGCAGCTGTCCGATGCGGTCCGACCAGGCGTCGAGCTCGCGGTACGTGTAGCGCCTGCCCTCGGCGGACAGTGCCGTGCGCCCCGCATGGGTGGAGGCCATTTCCCGGAACATCGCCAAAAGGCCGATTTCAGCCTCGATGGAAACAGATCGATCCATTTGAACCCCCCATTTCTGTTCTGTTGTACCTCAATTCACGTCTCGCATTACGAGACGCAATCCCCGGTGGCTGGTGGGCCGCTATCGACGCTGACACGCCACGGACAAGATCGTCAAGATCATGTGACATCCGTCACACCTGATGGACTAGTGAGCAATTTTCGGGGTTGACTCGCTCGCAGCTTGCGTCCCACTGCTCACTCCGAGTAGGCGGCGGACGCCGGGGGTGGCGTGATCCTGACGGGACGTCAGTGTGATCCGAGTCGCAGCCCCTGGGCCCAACTCGGCTTCCAAGGGGGAGACTTGGCGAAAATCCGACTACTCGAATCCGGACAAGCAGGACCTCGGCGGCGGACTCGGACCGCGATCGCGCTCACGATCCTGGCGCCGGCGCTCGTGGTGATCGCCGTATCACTCCAGGTGGCGGGGCCTGTTGTCGAAAAAAGCCCAACCGGAGCGGAATCATCCATTCTGGATACGGTCGGACACTTCTTCCTGGGCGTTTCCGCCGTCCTGGCCGTATCTCACATCATGGGACGTGTTGCCATTCTCTTGCGCCAGCCGCGAGTGACTGGTGAGATCGTAGGCGGACTTCTTCTCGGTCCCTCCTTCCTGGGGTCGGTGGCACCAGGGGTCGCTCACTTCCTCTTTCCTCCGGGCGTCGTCCCGATGTTCAACGGTCTGGCGCAGCTGGGCCTCGTGCTGTTCATGTTCGGAGTGGGGCAGGAGCTCGGCGCCATGCGGCTGCGTGGTGCGGCTCCGCAAGCCCTGCTGATCAGTCAGGCCTCCCTGCTGGTGCCGTTCGCGGCGGGAGTCCTGATCGCCCTGCCCCTGATGGGCCAGTACATGGGGACCGAAGTCCGGCCCGTGGCCTTCGTGTTGTTCATCGGCTGCGCGCTGAGCATCACCGCGTTCCCCGTGCTCGCGCGCATCCTCGGCGACCTCGGCCTCACCCGGACCAGGCCCGGGCAGCTCAGCCTGTTCGCCGCGGCGGTCGGCGACGGCGGCAGCTGGCTGATCCTGTCCGTCATCCTCTCGCTCGCGCACGGCTCGGACCCGACTGCCCTGCTGGGAAGGGCAGTTGCCGTGCTCGTGCTGGTCGCGCTGTTCGTCGGGCCGCTGCGCCGGCTCGCGACGAAGGTGCCCGACCGGACGGACTGGGCCAAGCGGGCGCCGAGCGCCGCGGTCCTGCTGGTGATCGCCGTGGGCGCGGTCTCCACCCTCACGGCGATGCTGGGCATTCACCAGCTCATCGGCGCCCTGCTGGTGGGCCTGGTCTGGCCGCAGGGGAACCGGATCGCGGTCGCGGCCGCCGCCCCACTGGCGTCGACGGCCAAGACCGTCCTCCTGCCGTTCTTCTTCCTGGGCTTCGGTCTGAACCTCGACCTGCGCTCGCTCCACCTCGACGGCGGGGCCGGCCTGGTCCTGCTGGCGCTCCTGGCCGTCGCGATCGTGGGCAAGCTGGTCGGTCCCGGCCTGTGCGCCCGGCTGACCGGACTGCCCTGGCGGGATTCGGCCGTCCTCGGAGTGCTGCTCAACGCCCGCGGACTGACCGAACTGGTGGTGATCCAGATCGGCTACCAGGCCCACATCATCAGCCAGCAGATGCTCGGCCTGCTGACCATCGTGGCGCTGGTCACCACCGTGATGACCGCGCCGCTCCTGCGGGCCGCGGGAGCGGGGCCCGCGCCGGAGGAGCCGGTCCCGTCGGCGGAGCCGGTCGAGTCCGTGCTCGCCGGGGCCGGCGCGGTCAGTGGGTCGCCCGCTGGTAGATCGCCGGAGTGATGCCGTACGTGCGCCTGAACCACCGGCCGAGATGGGCCTGGTCCGCGAAGCCCACGGACGCCGCGGCCTGAGCGGGCGTCAGGCCGCCGACCAGCAGCTGCCGCGCCCGGCGCAGCCGCAGCAGACGCTGGTACTCGCTGGGAGCCAGGCCGAACTCCGCCCGGAACGCCCGGTACAGGGCGAAGCGGCTGCAGCCGGCGTCGGCCGCCAGGTCGTCCGCGGACAGCTGGTCGAGGAAGCACTCGTCCAGCCGTTCGCGGGCACGCCGGGCCGCCCGACGCTGCGCGGTGCCGTCCAGGCCCCGGGTGCGCGGCGCCTTCGTCGACCCGCGTTCGGCCAGGGCCAGGACGGTCGCCGTGAGCAGCTCGTCCCGTTCGACGGGGCCCGCCCCCTCGACGAGCGCACCGTGCAGGCGGGCCAGCAGCGTGGTGAGCACCGGATCGGTCAGCACCGGGCGGACGAACAGCGGCATGGCTCCCGTCGTGCGGGCGGCGGCGTCGGCGAGGACGTCGCGGACGACCGCCGGGCCGATGTGCACGATCCGGTACTGGTAGCCCAACTCGGCTGCGGCCTGGCCGTCGTGGACCTCGTCCGGGTTGAACGCCATCACCATGCCGGCGCCGCTGGTGTGGTTGGCCCCACGGCAGTGGAAGCTCTGGGCGCCGAGGTCGGTGATGCCGAAGGAGTACGTGTCGTGGCTGTGCGGCGCGTACACGTGATTGCGGAAGTGCGCGTGCATGGCTTCCAGGGAGCGGGCGCCGTCCCGCCAGTACCGTACCCAGCTGCTTGCCGTTGACATGAACCCATTGTGGCCGCGCACCAGCGTTCAAGACACGGCCGGTGAACTCGAAGAAGGTTGGATCATGGGAACATCACGTCGGATGAGCAATCCGTACATCCTCCTCCTCACGACCATGGTGCTCTGGGGCAGCTCCTTCTCCAGCTCCAAGATGGTCGTGCAGAACGTGCCGCACTCGGTGGGTGCGCTCCTGCGCTTCGGCGGTGGCGCGGTGGCGCTGCTCCTGGCGGTGGCGATGTTCGGCAACCGCCAAGTCCGGGTGCCGGCCCGCAGCGGGTGGCTCGCGGCGGCCGCCGGCGTGCTGGGCGTCTTCGCCTACAACGGGTTCTTCTTCTGGGGCCTGTCGCTCGCCCCGTCCCTCGACGCCGGCATTCTCATTCCGGTGATGAGCCCGCTGCTGACCAACACCTTCCTGCTCATCACCGGCAAGGAGAAGGCGAGTTGGGCTCGGGTGACGGGGTTGAGCCTGGGGCTCGCGGGCGCGGCGGTGTTCTTCGTCGGGGCCGGTGGGCACGGATCGGGCGGTTCGTCCCGGCTGCTCGGTGACGCGCTCTTCGTGCTCAGCGCCGTCTGCTGGGCGGCCTACACGCTGATCGGCCCCCGGGTCCTGGCGGGCGTCGACCCGCTGCGGGCCACCACCTACGCGACCTGCGCCGGGGCGGTGCTGCTGGGTGTCCTCGCGGCGCCCGACCTCGGCGAGGTGGTCTGGTCGGACCTGCCCGCCGGCGTCTGGTGGAACTCCGCCTACCTGGCCGTCGGCGCGGCCGCCGTCGCCAACCTCCTCTACTACCGGGGCGTCGGCTCGGTGGGGCCCGCGCGGGCCTCGCTGATGATGTTCAACGTGCCGATCGTCAACACCCTGTGCGCGACCCTGCTGCTCGGGGAGTCGTTCGGCTGGATCCAGGGCACGGGTGCGCTGGTGCTGGTGCTCGGGGCGGTCCTGGCGGTGACGCAGGGCAAGCTGCCCCGCCGCGCGCCCGCCGTGCCGGCGCCGCCCGCCGCGCCCGCCGAGGCCGTGCCGGCGCCGAGCCCGGTCGAGGCCAGGACGAGCGAGGTCGGCCGGTCGGCGAGTTCCTGACGGAGGGTCCGGAGCGGAGCACACCGCGCGCGGCCGAGGTCCGCGCGTGCGACTGACGGTGGGTCAGTCGCACGCGCGGACCTCTGCCGCGCGCGGTTCCTCGCGTCCTCGGAGTGGCCACGCACGCCGAAGGGGCGCCCGGGAGGTGCTCCCGGGCGCCCCTTCGGGACGGGTCAGGCCTTGCGGAGCTGGAAGTGGAGGCCGAGGCCCTCGTCGGTGAAGGTCTCGGACTGCCAGTCGGCGGAGCCGGCGGCGAAGTCGGTCGCGAGGACCTCCTCGGCGACCAGGTGGCCGTGCTCGGCGATGGCCTCGACGGTGGCCTCGTCGGTGGCGCGCCAGCGCAGGACGATGCGGTCGGCGACGTCCAGGCCGGAGTTCTTGCGGGCCTCCTGGATCTGGCGGATGGCGTCGCGGGCGATGCCGAGCCGCTTGAGCTCCGGGGTGATGGCCAGGTCGAGGGCGACGGTGGCGCCGGCCTCGTTGGCGACGGCCCAGCCCTCGCGCGGGGTCTCGGTGATGATGACCTCGTCCGGGGTCAGCTCGACGGTCTCGCCGTTGAGCTCCACCGAGGCGGTGCCGGAGGACCGCAGCGAAGCGGCCAGTGCGGCGGCGTCGGCGGCCGCGACCACCTTGGCCACGTCCTGGACGCCCTTGCCGAAGCGCTTGCCGAGGGCCCGGAAGTTGGCCTTCGCGGTGGTGTCCACCAGCGAACCGCCGACCTCGGTCAGCGACTCGAGCACCGAGACGTTCAGCTCCTCGGCGATCTGCGCCCGCAGGTCGCCCGGCAGCTCGTCCCAGCCCTGGGCGGCGATCAGCGCCCGGGAGAGCGGCTGACGGGTCTTCACGCCCGACTCGGCCCGGGTGGCCCGGCCGAGCTCGACCAGGCGGCGGACCAGTGCCATGTTCCGGGAGAGCTCGGTGTCGATCAGGGTCTCGTCCGCCACCGGCCAGGTGGCCAGGTGCACCGAGCCGGGAGCGTCCGGGGCGACCGGGACGACCAGGTCCTGCCAGACCCGCTCGGTGATGAACGGGGTGAGCGGGGCCATCAGGCGGGTGACGGTCTCCAGGGCCTCGTGCAGGGTGGCCAGTGCGGCGGCGTCGCCCTGCCAGAAGCGGCGGCGGCCGCGGCGGACGTACCAGTTGGAGAGGTCGTCGACGAAGCCGGAGAGCAGCTTGCCGGCCCGCTGGGTGTCGAAGGCCTCCAGCGCCGCGTCCACCTCGCGGACCAGGGTGTTCAGCTCGGAGAGCACCCACTTGTCCAGCTGCGGACGGTCGGCCGGGGCCGGGTCGGCCGCGGACGGGGCCCAGTCGGCGGTGCGGGCGTAGAGGGCCTGGAAGGCGACGGTGTTCCAGTAGGTGAGGAGGGTCTTGCGGACCACCTCCTGGATGGTGCCGTGTCCCACCCGGCGCGCGGACCAGGGCGAGCCGCCCGCGGCCATGAACCAGCGCACGGCGTCGGCGCCGTGCTGGTCCATCAGCGGGATGGGCTGGAGGATGTTGCCCAGGTGCTTGGACATCTTCCGGCCGTCCTCGGCCAGGATGTGACCGAGGCACACCACGTTCTCGTACGAGGACTTGTCGAACACCAGGGTGCCGACGGCCATCAGGGTGTAGAACCAGCCGCGGGTCTGGTCGATCGCCTCGGAGATGAACTGCGCCGGGTAGCGCTGCTCGAAGAGCTCCTTGTTCTGGTACGGGTAGCCGTACTGGGCGAAGGGCATCGAGCCCGAGTCGTACCAGGCGTCGATCACCTCGGGCACCCGGGTCGCCGTGGCGGAGCACTGCGGGCAGGCGAAGGTGACCCCGTCGATGAACGGGCGGTGCGGGTCGAGCTCGGACTGGTCGGTGCCGGAGAGCTCGGAGAGCTGGGCCAGCGAGCCGACGCAGGTGAGGTGGTCCTCCTCGCAGCGCCAGATCGGCAGCGGGGTGCCCCAGTAGCGGTTGCGGCTGAGCGCCCAGTCGATGTTGTTGTTCAGCCAGTCGCCGAAGCGGCCGTGCTTGACGTTCTCCGGGTGCCAGTTGGTGGCCTCGTTCTCCCGGATCATGGCGTCCTTGACCTGGGTGGTCCGGACGTACCAGGAGGGCTGCGCGTAGTAGAGCAGCGCGGTGTGGCAGCGCCAGCAGTGCGGGTAGCTGTGCTCGAAGACCTCGTGGCGGAAGAGCAGCCCGCGCTCCTTGAGGTCGGCGAGGACCAGTTCGTCGGCCTTCTTGAAGAAGACGCCGCCGACCAGGTCGAGGTCGGCCTCGAAGGTGCCGTCCTGGCGGACCGGGTTGACCAGCGGCAGCCCGTACGCCTTGCAGATCTTGTAGTCGTCCTCACCGAAGGCGGGGTTGGTGTGGACCAGACCGCTACCGATCTCGGTGGTGACGTGGTCACCGTTGAGGACGATGTTGGCGCCTTCGAGCGTGACGATGGAGAACGGGGGCTGGTAGCTCCACCGCTCCATCTCGGCGCCGGTGAAGGACCGGCCGGTCTCCTCCCACCCCTCGCCCAGGGCGTTCGCCAGGAGGTCCCGCGCGACGACGATCTGCTCGGTGCCGTCGGTGGCGACGACGTAGGTCACCTCGGGGTTGACCGAGACGGCGGTGTTGGAGACCAGGGTCCACGGGGTGGTGGTCCAGGCCAGCAGCGAGGCGGTGCCCGCGAGCGGGCCGGAGGTGAGCGGGAAGCGGATGTAGACCGAGGGGTCGGCCACGGTCTCGTAGCCCTGGGCCAGCTCGTGGTCGGACAGGCCGGTGCCGCAGCGCGGGCACCAGGGGGCGACGCGGTGGTCCTGGACGAGCAGGCCCTTGTCGAAGATCTGCTGGAGCGACCACCAGACCGACTCGATGTAGGAGGGGTCCATGGTGCGGTAGGCCTGGTCGAGGTCGACCCAGTAGCCCATCCGCTCGGTGAGCTTCACGAACTCGTCGGTGTGGCGGGTGACCGACTCGCGGCACTTGGCGTTGAACTCGGCGATGCCGTACGCCTCGATGTCCTTCTTGCCGGAGAAGCCCAGCTCCTTCTCCACGGCCAGCTCGACCGGGAGGCCGTGGCAGTCCCAGCCGGCCTTGCGGGCGACGTGGTAGCCCTTCATGGTCTTGAAGCGCGGGAAGACGTCCTTGAAGACGCGTGCCTCGATGTGGTGGGCGCCGGGCATGCCGTTGGCGGTCGGCGGGCCCTCGTAGAAGACCCACTCGGGGCGGCCCTCGGACTGCTCCAGGGTGCGCTGGAAGACCTTCTGGTCCTGCCAGAAGGAGAGGATCTGGTGCTCCAGCGCGGGCAGGTCGACCTGCGCGGGGACGGAGTTGTAGGTGCTCATCGCGGGCGTCTTCCTCCGACGGATGCGTGGACTGGCTTCCGACGGAGGGACGAGACGGACAGGCCGCCCCGCGGTACCACCCTCCTTGGCCGCGAACTGCCGGTGCGGCCCACTTGTTTGGGTTTGCAGCCGGTTCTAACGGGCCGTCAGGCCCCTCTTCCGGCAGCTCCGGGGTGATCTTCCCGCCGCGCACACCCCCGGGCTCGCACCGTCCCCGGGTCGCTCCTGGCTGCGTACGTCGGTACTCGTCCCATCAGCGCCTTGCAGCGCTCAGTGTATCGGCCCGCACAACCGCTTTGCGTCGCACGCCGCAGGGGCGCCGCGAACGGCGTGGTTAGCGGGTGACGATCTGGGCACAACCTGGTCAGCATCCGGGCTGGGCGGCCGGCCGGGTCGGAACGGGTGGGAACCGGCGGCCGTATCGGTATGTCCCATTGTGGGGGGATTCGATGGGGATTATCGTTCCGGCACGGAAACCGCCGGGAACCGGCGGTTCGTTTCGTTCGTAGATGAGGTCGAAGCCATGGCTGAGAAGGCAAGTGGTGCTACCACCACCACCGCCGGCAAGCGGACGCACAAGGCCGTGGCGGGCGACTCAGGGGAGGGGACCGTGACCACTACACGGCGCAAGACCAGCACCAGCACCGGCAGGGTGGCCGCCACCAGCCGCAACCACGCCCCGGCGGGCAGCGGAGCGCGGGGCGCGGAGTCGGTGGACCCGGCGGAGCTCCCGGTCCGCCCCGGCGAGGACCCGTGGACGGCGGCCGAGGTCCAGGAGCTGCACCAGGAGCTGAACGAGGACGCGGCCCGGCTGCGCGGCGAGATCGCCGCCGCCGAGCAGGCCCTCAACGGCCTGATGCGGGACTCCAACGACGGGGCCGGCGACGACCAGGTGGACGCCGGGACGAAGAACATCAACCGGGAGAGCGAGCTGGCCCTGGCCAACAACGCCCGGGACAGCCTGGCCCAGACCGAGCGCGCGCTGGCCCGCCTGGAGGGCGTCGGCTTCGGCGTCTGCGAGTCCTGCGGCCAGGCCGTCGGCAAGGCCCGGCTCCAGGCCTTCCCGAGGGCGACGCTCTGCGTCACCTGCAAGGCCAAGCAGGAGCGCAGGTAGGAGATGTAACGGCTGGGCCACGGGGTCGGGCGGGTGCCGTACGCTCGACCCCGACGACCTGTCCACCCCACCCGGCAGCGGAGCGGATCATCAGCACCCCAGGTTCCCCCCAGACCCAGGACGACGCCGTCCAGCCCGCCCCCGACGCCGCGGAGGCCGCCGTGACCACCGAGCCCGACTCCGCCGCCGCGGCCGCCGCCGAGGCGGTGCGGCGGCGCCGGGTGAGCGTGCTGCTGGTGGTGGCGCTGCTGGCCTACCTGATCGACCTGGGCAGCAAGCTCCTGGTGGTCGCCCGGCTGGAGGGCCACCAGGCCATCGAGGTGATCGGGGAGTTCGCCACCTTCCAGGTGATCCGCAACCCCGGGGCGGCGTTCGGGATGGGCCAGGCGATGACGGTGGTCTTCACCGCGATCGCCGCCGCCGTGATCGTGGTGATCTGGCGGATCGCCCGCAAGCTCTACAGCCTCCCCTGGGCGATCGCGCTCGGGTTGCTGCTCGGCGGGGCGCTGGGGAACCTGACGGACCGTCTGTTCCGCTCGCCGGGGGTCTTCCGCGGGCACGTCGTGGACTTCATCTCGGTGCAGCACTTCGCGGTCTTCAACCTGGCGGACTGCGCGATCGTCTGCGGCGGGATCCTGGTGGTGCTGCTGTCGTTCAAGGGGAGCAACCCCGACGGGACGACGGCGCCGGCCTCGTCCAAGGGCGAGTAGCGCGCTCCGCGGGGGAGGGGAACGGGCGGGCGGCACGAGGGGCCGCACGGCCGTGGTGAAGCCTCCGCTGTGATCCGGCGGGGGGCCGGTCCGGCATACTCGTACGGGTGAGTACCGCACAGACCCGCAGCCTCCCCGTTCCCGACGGCCTGGAGGGCGAGCGCCTCGACGCCGCACTGGCCCGGATGTTCGGGTTCTCCCGGACCAAGGCGGCCGAGCTCGCCGCCGAGGGGAAGGTGACCATCGACGGCACCACGGCCGGCAAGTCGGACCGGGTGTCCGCCGGCGCCTGGCTGGAGGTCGAGATCCCGGCCCCCGCCGCCGCCGTCCAGGTGGTGGCCGAGCACGTCGAGGGCATGCGGATCGTCCACGACGACGACGACATCGTGCTGATCGACAAGCCGGTCGGCGTGGCCGCGCACCCGAGCCCGGGCTGGACCGGCCCGACCGTGATCGGCGGCCTGGCCGCCGCCGGGTACCGGATCTCCACCTCCGGCGCGGCCGAGCGCCAGGGCATCGTGCACCGCCTGGACGTCGGCACCTCCGGCCTGATGGTGGTCGCCAAGTCCGAGCGCGCGTACACCGATCTCAAGCGTCAGTTCCACGACCGGGTCGTGGAGAAGAAGTACAACACCCTGGTCCAGGGTCACCCGGACCCGATGAGCGGCACCGTGGACGCGCCGATCGGCCGCCACCCCAGCTCGGACTGGAAGTGGGCCGTCACCCGCGACGGCAAGCACTCCGTCACCCACTACGACCTGATCGAGGCGTACCGGGCGGCCTCGCTGCTGGACATCAAGCTGGAGACCGGCCGCACCCACCAGATCCGGGTGCACATGTCCGCGCTGCGCCACCCCTGCGTCGGTGACCTGACCTACGGCGCCGACCCGACGCTGGCCAAGCGGCTCAAGCTGACCCGCCAGTGGCTGCACGCGGTGCAGCTGGGCTTCGAGCACCCCTCGGACGGCCAGTGGGTCCAGTTCGCCAGCCCGTACCCGGAGGACCTGCAGCGGGCCCTCGACATCATCGCCTCGGAGAGCTGATGGGCGCCGAACTGCGGACCGCGGTGACCGAGGCCGACCTGGCGCTCGTCCGGGAGGTCCGGCACGAGGTCTTCGTGGTCGAGCAGGGCGTGCCGGTGGAGCTGGAGTACGACGAGCACGACGCCACCTCGGTGCACGTGCTGGCGGTCGCCGAGGACGGTACGGCGCTCGGCACCGGGCGGCTGATCCACGGCGCCGTGGCGCTCGGGATGACGGGCCGTCAGGGCCGGGTGCTGCTCGGGCGGCTCGCGGTGCGCAAGGAGGCGCGCGGCACCGGGCTCGGCGCCGAGCTGGTCCGGGCGCTGGAGGCGGCCGGGCGCGAGCAGGGCGGCACCGAGCTGGAACTGCACGCCCAGGTGCAGGCGCTGGGCTTCTACGAGCGGCTCGGCTACGTGGCCGAGGGTCCGGTCTACCAGGACGCCGGCATCCCGCACCGGACCATGACCCGGATGCTCTGAGCGCCCGGACGGTCTTCGGGGCCCGGGTGGACGTGGCGTCCGCCCGGGCCCTGCCGCTTCTCCGACCTTCGACAGAGACCCGGTCGTCCCGGGGGCGTACCGGACCGGCCGGCCCCGCACCGGAGAATGGTCCGATGCCGTCCTTCCTTCCCACCGCTCCGGCGCCGGACCGGCCGCGCTGGCACGCCTGCGCCGGGCCGCTCGGCCTCGCCGTGCTGGTGCTGGCCGCCCAGCTGGTCCTGCAGGGCCCCGGGCCGGCCGTCCCGGGCCAGCTGCTGCTGGGGGCCGCCGCGCTGGTGCCGCTGACGCTCCGCCGGCGCTTCCCGCTGGTGGCGTTGGCGGCCGCGGCCGCGGTGCTCGGCCTGTACCCGCCGGCCGGACTGCCGGCCGCCGTGGTGGCGTACTCCACCGCCAGGCGGCTCACCGAGCCGCGGCACCGGATCGCGGCGCTGCTCGCGGCGAGCGGTCTGACGGTGCTCGTCGCCACGGCGGCCGCGCCCTCGCTCGGGTACGGCGGCCACGCGTTCGGGCTCGGCGTCGGCGTGGTGCTGGCCGCCAGCACGCTGGTGCTGCCCGGGCTGCTGGGCGGGACGGGCGGGCAGGAGGAGCGGCTGCTGCGGGCGCTGCGGGAGCGGGCCGAGGCGGCGGAGACGGCCCGGCGGTTCGCGGACAGCGAGGCCCGGACGCAGGAGCGGTCCCGGATCGCCGCCGAGATGCACGATCTGATCGGCCATCGGCTGAGCGTGGTCTCGCTGCACGCGGGCGGCCTGGAGATGGCGATGGGGGAGCAGTCGCCCGAGCTGCGGGACGAGGCGGCCCTGGTGCGCCGCTCGGTCGGCGAGGCGATGCGGGAGCTGCGCGAACTGCTCGGCGTGCTGGGCCCCTTGGAGCCGGAGGGCGGCCCCGCCGCCGCGACCGGTGCGACCGGTACCCGGGCCGACGTGGAGGAGCTGGTGGGGGAGTCCCGCGCGGCGGGCGTCCCGGTGACGGTCCGCTGGGAGGGGCCCGACCTGGACGGGCGGCCGGCCCGGGTGCGGCACGCCGTGCACCGGGTGGTGCGCGAGGCCCTCACCAACGTCCACCGGTACGCCCTGGGGGCCGAGGTCACGGTGGCCGTCCGCCACACCGGGGACCGGGTCGAGGTGGAGGTGCGCAACGGCCTGCCGCCGGTGCCGCCGCAGGCCCGGACCGGGCTGGGCACCGGGCGCGGCCAGATCGGGCTGCGCGAGCGGCTGGCCCTGCTCGGCGGCTCGCTGGCGGCCGGGCCCTCGGCGGACGGCGGCTACTCCGTGACGGCCTCGATGCCGGCCGAGCCCGGACCGGCCGCGGTCCGGACCCCCGAGACGGTGCCGGGCGCCGGTGGTGCCGCCGCCGGCGGAGCCGGACGGGGAGCCGGGCGGGCGGTCGGCGCCCTGCTCGGGCTGCTGGGGGTCGGCGTGACGATGCTCTTCGGACTGCTGACGGTCTCGCAGGCCTTCCCGGCACCGGAGGACGGCGGCCGGACGCACCGCGAGCCCGCGCTCGGGATGTCCCGCACCGAGGTGGAGCAGGCCGTCTACGGGGACAGCGCGCTGGCCCGGGCGGCGGCCACCGGACGGGAACCGGTGCACCCCGCGGACGTGACCGGCTGCCTCTACTCGACCTACCCGTTCGGGGAGCCGCCCCCGGATGGCGGCGTCCTGATCACCCGTTACTGCTTCCGCGGCGAGACGCTCGCCGCGATCGACCGCTTCGCCGTGCCGACGGTGCCGGCCACACCGCCCCGGGAGAACCCGTGACCCTGCCCGCCGACCGGCCGATCCGGGTGCTGCTCGCCGACGACGAGGTGCTGGTGCGGCACGGCGTCCGGCTGATCCTGCGTCATGCCGAGGGCATCGAGGTGGTGGGCGAGGCCGCCAACGGCGAAGAGGCGGTGCGGATCGCCGCCGAGACCCGACCCGACGTGGCGCTGGTCGACGTCCGGATGCCGGTGCTGGACGGGCTGGCCGCGATCGAGCGGCTGCTGGCCCTGGAGCCCCGGCCGCAGGTGGTCATGCTCACCACCTTCGGCGACGAACGGAACGTCACCCGGGCCCTGCGCTCCGGCGCCACCGGCTTCCTGCTCAAGGACGAGGGCCCGCAGCAGCTGGTCAGCGCGGTGCGGGCGGCCGCCGCCGGGGACGCGGTGCTCTCGCCCGGGGTCACCCGGACCGTGGTCGAGCGGATGCTGGCCGGCGCCGCCGGGCCCGTGCCCGCCGCGCCGACGGCCCATCAGGAGCGCCTCGCCGCGCTCACCGAGCGGGAGCGCGAGGTGCTGGCGCTGCTGGGGGAGGGCCTGGCCAACACGGAGATCGGCACCCGGCTGGGCATCGGGGTGGGCACGGTGAAGACCCACGTCAGCGCCGTCCTGGTGAAGACCGGCACCGGGAGCCGGCTCCAGGCGGCGGTGCTCGCCCACCGCTCGGGGCTGAGCTCGTAGGGGCCGTCGCCTCTGCCGGAAGAGGGAGGCGCCGGTACGTCCGGGGGAGCACGGGCGGCCCCGGCTCCGGCACCGGGCAGAGCGCCGGGACAGGCCCTGAGGCCGACGGTACGGCCGTCCGGCGCTCCGAGGATGGGTGTCAACCACCCCGTCCCTGACCGGAGCTGACATGACGACGCACGCCCCCGCCCGTTCCCGCACCGCCGCCGCCCGCGCCGACCGGGGGGTGGTCCCGGCCGACGGCCGGATCGGCGACGAACCGCACGGGCCCACCGCCGAGGACGTACGGGAGCGGATGCGGCGCCTCGACACCGCGCAGCGGACCGGCTGAGCCCCGCCCCACCACTCCCGGACCCCGGACCTCAGGAACGAGACCACCACCATGCTCCGCACCGCCCTGCGCGGCCTGCTCGCGCACCGCGCCCGACTGGTCGTCACCGCCCTCGCCGTCACCCTCGGGGTGGCCTTCGTCGCCGGCACGCTGGTCTTCGGCGACACCGTCGCCGGTGCCCTGCGCGGCGCCGCCGCCAAGGACCTGCGCGGCGTGGCCGTCGCCGTCAGGGCGGAGTCGGCCCCCGACGGCGAGGGCCGCCGCACCACGCTCACCGCCGAACTCGCCGACCGGGTGCGGACGGTGCCCGGCGTCGCCTCCGTCCGTGCCGTGGTCGAGGGCACCGCCACCGTGGCGGCCAAGGACGGCCGCCCGCTGAACGCCGAGCAGACCCGGCAGAACCTGGCGGTCAACTTCTCCCCCGACGCCCCGGGCGGTGACCGGGACGGCCGCCACCCGCTGCGGGCCGGCCGGTGGGGAAGAGCAGTCCGGCGGTGGTCATGTCCAGGCGGGGGAACATCTCCTTGGCCACCGGCTCGTCCAGGAAGGCCGCGTAGAGGC
>NZ_JBSGEL010000114.1:0-16460 GCF_053602875.1 Kitasatospora sp. NPDC004289
CAGGGGGGACCCTGTGGGAGAGTAGGACGCCGCCGAACAATCATTCAAGAGAAGCCCCCTGACGATTCGTCAGGGGGCTTCTCTGCGTTTCCGGGAGTACGGGCCGACTGGTTGCCGACCCCCACCGGTGCACGGCACACTGACCGGTCATGGGTGGTGACCGGGAGCACGGGGCGGAGGACGACTTCAGGTCGTTCTACCAAGGTGCGTACGGTCAGTTGGTGGCCCATCTGTACGCGCTGACGGGGGATCTGGGTGAGGCCCAGGACGCCGCGCAGGAGGCGTTCGTCCGGGCGTGGAGCCACTGGGGCCGGCTGAGTGCGTACGAGAACCCGGTGGCCTGGGTCCGGCTGACGGGGCAGCGGATCGCGATCAGTCGGTGGCGCAGGGCGCGGACGGCGCTGCGGAGTTGGGTCCGGCACGGTGAGGGGCCGCCGGTTCCGGGGCCGGGACCGGAGTCGGTCGCGTTGGTGGAGGCGTTGCGGCGGCTGCCGGAGGCGCAGCGGTCGGCGTTGGTGCTGCATCACATGGGGGGCCGGGCGGTGGCGGAGATCGCGGCGGACGAGGGGGTGCCGGTCGGGACGGTGAAGGCCCGGCTGCACCGCGGGCGGCAGGCGCTGGCGGAGCTGTTGGGCGAGGAGGAGGGGGACGGCGGTTCGCCGTTGCCCCTTCAGCGTTCGGGGGGTCCGAAGCCGATGCCGGGGGTACCGGTGGCCGGTCCGGTGGTGGGCCCGGTGGGGGCTCCCGAGGTTGGGCGGGGGGACGAGGCGGAGCCGGGCGGCCGGGAACTGACGGGTCGCCAGGAGCAGGAGGTGGTGCCGGAGGAGCGGCCGGGGCCGTCCGTCTCCGATTCGGTGGTGCCGGCTCAACGGGCCTACGAGGGGCGTACGTTGGACGGGAAGCTGAGCTGCCGTGGCTGAGAGGGCGGAGAGGAGGGCGGTCGCCGTGGAGGAACAGGATCGTCCGGCCGTCTCGACGGTCAGGCTGGAGCGGATGTTCGACGGGCTGCGGTCCGAGGTGACCGCGCTGCGGATGCCGCCGTCGGAGGAGCTGCTCGGCCGGGCGGTGCGGCGTCGGAGGCGTCGGCGGGTCGGGATCGTGGCGGTGACGGGGGCGGTGACCTCGGCGGGGGTGTGGGGTCTGGCCACCTTCTGCGGGACGGGTTCGATGGGTGGGCAGGTGGCGGGGTTGGCCGGGTTGCCGGTCGAGCGGACCATCTCGCCGACCTTGCTGCTGCCGGGGCCGGTGGAGTTGGCGGGTGGGGCCGATGCGGTGATGCCGGTGTCGGATGCGGGGGCCGAACTCCTGTTGAAACCGGCCGGGTTGCCGGTGGCGGAGGGTCGGTACGGGCCGTGGGGCCCGTTGTTGACGGGGGCTTCGACGTTCGGGCTGCCCGCGGTGCAGGGGTGCGTGCCGCGGCTCGTCGAGCTGGTGGGCGCGGGGCGGCGGTGGCAGCTGGTGCGGACGGACGGGGAGCGGGGGCTGGCGGTGCAGTTCCTGCTGGAGTTCGACGCGGCGGCCGAGGCGGCGGGTGCGGAGCAGCGGCTGTTGGAGGCCGCCGACTGCACGGAGCCGGGGGGCGGCTGGGTGGAGGGGGAGCGGACCTTCCGGTCGGTGGCGCTGCGGACCTTCGAGGCGGGTGGCACGGAGGCGGAGCAGGTGGAGGAGGTCACGACGCGGCTGACCGGGCGTCAGTTGGCCGTACTGCTGGTGCAGTACACGACGGACGCGACGCCGACCGGGGTGTCGGGGGCGGTCCTGGACCCGGAGTTCCGGGCGGCCGCGGAGGAGTTCGCCGCGCTGCCGTCGCCGTCGCCGGTGCCGTCGGTGAGCGCGAGCCGGAGCGGTGGCGCCGGGAACTGAGTTCCCGGGAGCGGCCGGCCGGGTGCCTTCCTGGGCGTCGGCTGGGGATGCCGCGAAATTTCTCGGAATCCCGTGCAACCCGTGTCCTGCTTGCGGCGTGTCCAGTACGAGCCCGGACCGGAGGCGCCTGCGCCCCGGTGTCCGTGTTCGGGGTGCTGTGGGGAACAGGGGACTCCACAGCACCCCCTGCCCAGCGCGGGGGCGTGGGCGTCAAGAGACCGCTAAAACTACCGTTCGGCTCACCTGATCAGCGGATTTACGGGTAAACCACCGTAGGCTCGGGGGGGTCGGACGGGTGTCCGGGGCTGGCCCCCGGCAGAGCGGGAACTGGTACGGATGGCGCGCGGCAGGCTGCGGATCTACCTCGGGGCGGCGCCCGGGGTCGGCAAGACGTACGCCATGCTCGCGGAGGCGCACCGCAGGGCCGAGCGCGGCACGGACGTGGTGGCGGCCTTCGTGGAGGACCACGGGCGGCGGCGGACGGCCGAGCTGACGGAGGGTCTGGAACTGCTGCCGCGGCGGGAACTGACGTACCGGGGGGCGGTCTTCGGCGAGCTCGACCTGGACGCGGCGCTGCGCAGGCGTCCGGCGGTGGCGCTGGTGGACGAGCTGGCCCACACCAATGTGCCGGGCAGCCGCAACGCCAAGCGCTGGCAGGACGTCGAGGAGCTGCTGGAGGCCGGGATCGACGTGGTCTCCACCGTGAACATCCAGCACCTGGAGTCGCTGGGCGACGTGGTGGAGGGCATCACGGGGGTGCGGCAGCGGGAGACGGTGCCGGACGAGGTGGTGCGCCGGGCGGACCAGGTCGAGCTGGTGGACATGGACCCGGAGGCGCTGCGCCGCCGGCTGGCGCACGGGAACGTGTACGCGCCGGAGAAGGTCGACGCCTCGCTGGCCAACTGGTTCCGACCGGGGAACCTGACCGCGCTGCGGGAGCTGGCGCTGCTCTGGACGGCCGACCGGGTGGACGAGTACCTCCAGCGCTACCGCGCCGAGCACGGGATCGAGGGGACCTGGCAGGCCCGGGAGCGGATCGTGGTCGGGCTGACCGGTGGTCCGGAGGGTGCCACCCTGATCCGCCGGGCGGCCAGGATCGCCGACCGGGCGTCCGGCGGTGAGCTGCTGGCCGTGCACATCGCCCGGTCCGACGGCCTGTCGGCGCCGGTGGGCGCCTCGCGGACGCTGATCGAGCAGCGCGCCCTGGTGGAGAGCCTGGGCGGCTCCTTCCACACGGTGCTGGGCGACGATCCGGCGCCGGCCCTGCTGGACTTCGCGCGCGGGGTGAACGCCACCCAGATCGTGCTGGGCTCCAGCCGCCGACCGGCCTGGCAGTACCTGTGGGGACCCGGGGTGGGCGCCACCGTCACCCGGGACAGCGGCGACATCGACGTGCACACCGTCACCCACGAGCAGGCGGCCGTGGGCCGCGGCACGCTGCCGGTGCGGCGGGTCACGGACCTGGGCCGGACCAGGACGCTGCTGGGCTGGCTGATCGGGGTCGGCGGTCCGCCGCTGCTCACCCTGCTGCTGGTCCACGTGGACGGCCTGGGGCTCTCCACCGACATGCTGCTCTTCCTCTGCCTGACGGTCTGCGCGGCGCTGGTCGGCGGCCTCTACCCGGCCGTCGCCTCGGCGCTGGTGGCCTCCTCCTCGCTGAACTACTACTTCACGCCCCCGGTCCACACCTTCACCATCTCGGAACCGCGGAACATCCTGGCGGTGGCGATCTTCACCGCCGTCGGCATCGCGGTCGCCTCGGTGGTGGACCTGGCCGCCAGACGGACCCAGCAGGCCGCGCTCAGCCAGACCGAGGCGCAGTCCCTCAGCGCGCTGGCCGGGACGGTCCTGCGCGGCACGCCGAACGGGAACGGGATGCTGGACGCCCTGCTGGACCAGGTCCGGGAGACCTTCCAGCAGGAGTCGGCCGCGCTGCTGGAGCGTCCTGACGACCACTCACCCTGGCGTCCGGCGGCGGCCCGCGGCACCGATCCGCCCGCGCGGCCCGAGGACGGCGACGTGGACGTGCCGGTCGGGGACCACCTGGCGCTGGTGCTGCGCGGCCGGGTGCTGCCCGCCGCCGACCGCCGGCTGCTCGGGGCGTACGCGGCCCAGGGGGCGGCCCTGCTGGAGCGCCGCCGGCTGCTCGGCGAGGCCGCCGCAGCCCGCCGGGAGGCCGAGGGCAACCGCATCCGCACGGCACTGCTGGCCGCCGTCTCGCACGACCTGCGCACCCCGCTGGCCGGGATCAAGGCCAACGTCTCCTCGCTGCGCACCGAGGACGTGGAGTGGAGCGCCGAGGACGAGGCGGAGCTGCTGGCCGGGATCGAGACCGGCGCGGACCGGCTGGACCACCTGATCAACAACCTGCTCGACATGAGCCGTCTGCAGACCGGCACCGTCGCCCCGCTGATCCGCGACACCGATCTGGACGAGGTGGTCCCGTACGCGCTCGGCGGCGTGCCGACCGGGGCGGTGCGGCTGGACGTGCCCGAGTCGCTGCCGATGGTGCGGGCCGACGGCGGGCTGCTGGAGCGGGCGCTGGCCAACCTGGTGGAGAACGCCGTGAAGTACAGCGGCGACGTGCTGGTGCGGGCCTCGGTGCTGGACCGGCCGGGGGCCGGACGGCGGGTCGAGGTGCGGATCGTGGACCGCGGGCCGGGGGTGCCGGTGGAGGCCCGGGAGCGGATCTTCGCGCCGTTCCAGCGGTACGGCGACGCCCCGCGCGGGGCCGGCGTGGGCCTGGGGCTGGCGGTGGCCCGGGGCTTCGTGGAGGCGATGGACGGCACCGTCACCGCCGAGGACACCCCCGGCGGAGGACTGACCATGGTGGTCGCGCTGCCCGCGGCGGACCTGGACGACAACGACGAACGGAAGGTGGAGCCGGAATGACCCGGGTCCTCGTGGTGGACGACGAACCGCAGATCGTCCGCGCGCTGGTGATCAACCTCAAGGCCCGGAAGTACGAGGTGGACGCCGCCCATGACGGTGCGTCGGCCCTCGAGCTGGCCGCGGCCAAGCACCCGGACGTGGTGCTGCTCGACCTCGGGCTGCCGGACATGGAGGGCGTGGAGGTGATCCGCGGGCTGCGGGGCTGGACCAGGGTGCCGATCATCGTGCTCTCGGCCCGGCACGCCTCGGACGAGAAGGTGGAGGCGCTGGACGCGGGGGCGGACGACTACGTCACCAAGCCGTTCGGGATGGACGAGCTGCTGGCCCGGATGCGGGCCGCCGTGCGGCGGGCCGAGCCGGTGGCGGGGGAGGACGACGCGGTGGTGGTCACCGAGGGGTTCACGGTGGACCTGGCGGCGAAGAAGGTCAACCGGGACGGTGCGGACATCCGGCTGACGCCGACCGAGTGGCACCTGCTGGAGGTGCTGGTGCGCAATGCGGGGCGGCTGGTCAGCCAGACCCAGCTGCTGCAGGAGGTGTGGGGGCCGGCCTACCGGACCGAGACCAACTACCTCCGGGTGTACCTGGCCCAGCTGCGGCGGAAGTTGGAGACCGACCCGAGCCATCCGCGGCACTTCATCACCGAGCCGGGCATGGGCTACCGCTTCGAGCCCTGACGGGCGCCCGGAGCTCCCCGTCCTCCCTGCCGGAGGCGCCTCTCGCCCTGCCGTTCGGGGTCGTGAAACCGGTACCCTTCGGGCATGAGTGGTGACAACAGCAGCGAGCAGCCCCAGGGCCGTTTCCGCCGCATGCTCAGCCGCCTGACCTCCTCCGCCGAGGAGCTGGACGCGGCCGAGCTCCGGCAGGACACGGTGGAGGCCGGGTGCACCCCGATCGCGAGCGCGGGGGACCGCGAGGTGGTCACCGTGGCCGGGACCCTGCGCACCGTGACGCTCCGCCCGCGGGCCGGGGTGCCCGCGCTGGAGGCGGAGCTGTTCGACGGGACGGACGCCCTCGACGTGGTCTGGCTGGGCCGTCGTTCGATCATCGGGATAGAACCGGGCCGTCGCCTGATCGCGACCGGCCGGCTCAGCCACGCACGCGGGCGCCGCGTGCTCTTCAACCCCCGCTACGAACTGCGTCCGGCCGGACACGGGAGCGAGTGAGAGTGACCAACCTGCCCGGCGGCGAGCCCGCCACCCAGCTCGACCTGGCCAAGCCCGCCGATCCGGCGGTGGAGCCGGAGCGGGACGCCTCGAAGGAGGCGGCCGACACGGTGCTGCAGGCCTTCGGCGGCGTCCGCGGCATGGTCGACATGACCCTGCCCGGCCTGGTCTTCATCATCACCTTCAACGTCACCCACCAGGTGGCCCCGGCGGCCTGGGCCGCGCTCGGGCTGAGCCTGCTGTTCGTGGTGATCCGGCTGTTCCGCCGGGAGACGGTGCAGCACGCCTTCAGCGGCGTCTTCGGGGTCGCGCTCGGTGCGTGGATCTCGATGAAGACCGGCAAGGCGGAGAACTTCTACCTGCCCGGCCTGCTGTGGAACGTCGGCTACTGCGTGGCGCTGGCGATCTCGGCGCTGGTGCGCTGGCCGATGATCGGCGTGATGCTCGGCCCGATCACCGGCGAGATGTTCACCTGGCGGACCAAGAACCCGGGGCGGCTGGCCGCGTACACCAAGGCGACCTGGGCCTGGGTGGTGATCATGGGCATCAAGCCGCTGATCCTCTTCCCGCTGTACTTCACCGGGAACGTCAACCTGCTGGGCTGGCTGAAGGTCGCGCTCGGCATCCCGCCGCTGCTGCTGGCGATGTACGTGACCTGGCAGATCCTGCTCAAGGCGCCGCCGCCGATCAAGGCGGAGGTCGAGGAGGAGCAGCAGGAGCAGAGCTGAGAAAAGGGCCCCCGAGGGGGCCCTTTTCCTTGTCCGGTACGGGAGTTACTGCTGGGCGGAGCCCGCCGAGAGGAGCTCCTCGAGCTCCTCCTCGCGCTCCTGGGCGGCCACGAACAGCAGCTCGTCGCCGCCGTCCAGGGTGTCGTCCTTGCCCGGCACCAGGACCCGGCCCTCGCGGATGATGGTGACCAGCGCGGTGTCGGCGGGCCAGGCGACGGCGCCGACCCGGGTGCCGACCAGGGCGGCGTCGCCGGCCAGGGTGAGCTCGACCAGGTTGGCGTTGCCCTGGCTGAAGCGCATCAGGCGGACCAGGTCGCCGACGCTGACGGCCTCCTCGACCAGCGCGGACATCAGGCGCGGGGTGGAGACGGCGACGTCGACGCCCCAGGACTCGTTGAAGAGCCACTCGTTCTTGGGGTTGTTGACCCGGGCGACCACCCGCGGCACTCCGTACTCGGTCTTGGCGAGCAGCGAGACGACCAGGTTGACCTTGTCGTCACCGGTGGCGGCGATCACCACGTGGCAGCGCTGGAGCGCGGCCTCGTCCAGCGAGGTGATCTCGCAGGCGTCGGCCAGCAGCCACTCGGCCATCGGGACGCGCTCGACCGAGATGGAGCCCGGGTTCTTGTCGATCAGGAGGACGTCGTGGCCGTTCTCCAGCAGCTCGCCCGCGATCGAGCGGCCGACCGCGCCGGCCCCGGCAATGGCGACTCGCATCAGTGCTCATCCTCCTGCGGACCCTGCGCGAACGCGGCCTCGACGGTGGTCAGGTCGGCGCGGCGCAGCATCACGTGCACCAGGTCGCCCTCCTGGACGACCAGTTGAGGGGTCGGCAGGACGCCCTCGCCCAGGCGGGTCAGGAAGGCGATCCGGGCGCCGGAGGCCTCCTCCAGCTCGGAGAGCCGGTGGCCGACCCAGGAGGGGGCGTAGGCGACCTCGGCGAGCTGGACGCTGCCGCTGGGGTCCTGCCAGAGCGGCTCGCCGCCGCTGGGGAGCAGGCGGCGCAGCATCTGGTCGGCGGTCCACCGGACGGTGGCGACGGTGGGGATGCCCAGGCGCTGGTAGACCTCGGCGCGGCGGGGGTCGTAGATCCGGGCCGCGACGTTCTCGACGCCGAAGTTCTCCCGGGCGACCCGGGCCGCGATGATGTTGGAGTTGTCACCGCTGGAGACGGCGGCGAAGGCGCCCGCCTCCTCGATGCCGGCCTCGCGCAGGGTGTCCTGGTCGAAGCCGACGCCGGTCACCCGGCGGCCGTTGAAGCCGGCGCCGAGCCGGCGGAAGGCGGTCGGGTCCTGGTCGACGACGGCCACCGAGTGACCCTGTTTCTCCAGGGCGCGGGCGAGTGCCGAGCCCACCCGGCCGCAGCCCATGATGACGATGTGCACGGGACGCCTACCTCACCTGGTCCGTGGGGAACATGACCTGCGCAGACACCGATCGTCATCCTTCCGCCCCCGTTCCGGGGGTCCTTCGGCCGAGTCGTTCGGCCCCGTGTGTGGCGGGTGAACCGGATGGTTCCCGCGTCCTCATCATGCGACACGCTAGCCGGTCCTCCGAACACAGTCCCGAGGAAGGGGGCCACCGGAGCGCACCTCCGCGGGGGGGAGCCCCTACGATTCCTCTGTGCCTATGCCTGCTGATCTACCGAAACGCATCCTGCTCGGTCGCGCCCTGCGCAGCGACAAGCTGGGCGAGACCCTGCTGCCCAAGCGCATCGCGCTGCCCGTGTTCGCCTCCGACGCGCTCTCCTCGGTGGCCTACGCCCCCGAGGAGATCCTGCTCACCCTGTCGGTGGCGGGCGTCTCGGCGATCCACTTCTCGTGGCAGATCGGCCTCGTGGTCGCGGTCGTGATGCTCGCGGTGGTGGCCTCGTACCGGCAGAACGTGCACGCCTACCCGAGCGGTGGCGGTGACTACGAGGTGGCGACCGTCAACCACGGGCCCAACTCCGGTCTGGTGGTGGCGAGCGCGCTGCTGGTCGACTACATCCTGACGGTGGCGGTGTCCACGACCTCGGGCGTGGCGAACGTGGTCTCGGCGGTGCCGGCGCTGCGGGGCCACGAGATGGCGATCTCGATCACGCTGGTCGTGGTGCTGATGGGGATGAACCTGCGCGGGGTGCGGGAGTCGGGGACGGCGTTCGCGATCCCGACCTACGCGTTCATGATCGGCATCATGGGCATGATCGGCTACGGCATGGTCCGGAGCGTGTTCTTCGGGACGGACATGCCGGCCGAGAGCGCCGGCTTCCAGCTCCAGGCGCTGCCCGGGGACGAGAACCTGGCCGGCTTCGCGCTGGTCTTCCTGCTGCTCAAGGCGTTCTCCTCGGGCTGTGCGGCGCTGACCGGCGTGGAGGCGATCTCCAACGGCGTGCCGGCCTTCCGCAAGCCGAAGAGCAAGAACGCGGCGACCACGCTGCTGATGATGGCGCTGTTCGCGGTCGTGATGTTCATGGGCATCATCTACCTGGCCCGGCTGACGGGGGCCCAGATGGCGGAGGACCCGAGCCAGTTGGTGGGCGCCCCGGCGGACTACCACCAGAAGACGGCGCTGGCGCAGATCAGCGAGGCGGTGTTCTCCAACTTCACGCCGGGCTTCTACTTCATCGCCGCCGTGACCGGCCTGATCCTGGTGCTGGCCGCCAACACGGCCTTCAACGGCTTCCCGGTGCTCGGCTCGATCCTGGCCCAGGACCGCTACCTGCCCCGGCAGCTGCACACCCGCGGCGACCGGCTGGCCTTCTCCAACGGCATCATCCTGCTGGCGGGCGCGGCGATCCTGTTCATCGTCGCCTTCGACGCGGACCCGACCCGGCTGATCCAGCTGTACATCGTCGGCGTCTTCGTCTCCTTCAACATGAGCCAGTCGGGCATGATCCGGCACTGGACCAGGCTGCTGCGGGTCGAGAAGGACCCGAAGAAGCGCTCGCACATGCAGCGCAGCCGGGCGATCAACGCCTTCGGCCTGGTGATGACGATGGCCGTGCTGATCGTGGTGCTGGCCACCAAGATCAGCCACGCCTGGATCGCGATCGCCGCGATGGTCGTGCTGTTCGTGATGATGAAGGCGATCCGCCGCCACTACGACCGGGTCTCCCGCGAGCTGGTCGCCGCCGAGGTGCCGGACGACGTGGTGCTGCCGACCCGGGTGCACGCCATCGTGCTGGTCTCCAAGCTGCACAAGCCGGCGCTGCGCGCGCTGGCCTACGCCCGGCTGGCGCGCTCGCACACCCTGGAGGCGGTCACGGTCAACGTGGACCCCAAGGACACCGAGGCGCTGCGCCGGGACTGGGACGAGCGCGGGATCGAGATCCCGCTGAAGGTGCTGGACTCGCCGTTCCGCGAGATCACCGGCCCGGTGCTGGACTACGTGAAGAACCTGCGCCGCTCCAGCCCGCGCGACGTGGTGATGGTCTACATCCCCGAGTACGTGGTCGGCCACTGGTACGAGCACCTGCTGCACAACCAGAGCGCGCTGCGCCTGAAGGGCCGTCTGCTGTTCAAGCCGGGCGTCATGGTGACCTCGGTGCCGTGGCAGCTGGAGTCCTCCGAGCGGCGCCGCCCGCAGAAGGCGTGGTCCGCTCCCGGTTCGGTGCGGCGCGGTGAACCGCGTCCGCAGCGCGTAGAGTCGAAGGCTTCCAGCAACGCCGCCAGCAAC
This sequence comes from Kitasatospora sp. NPDC004289, assembly GCF_053602875.1. Lineage (NCBI taxonomy): Bacteria > Bacillati > Actinomycetota > Actinomycetes > Kitasatosporales > Streptomycetaceae > Kitasatospora > Kitasatospora sp. NPDC004289. The sequence continues at coordinate 10,307 of NZ_JBSGEL010000114.1, forward strand.
TCCACCAAGGACGCCGATTCGTGACCCGCAACAACCCGCCCCGTTCCTCCGGCGCCGGACGCTCCGGCGGTTCCGGCAAGGGCTCCGGCAAGGCCAAGTCCACCGGCGGCAAGCCGGGGCAGGTGGCCCGTCCGCGCTGGAGCTCCAAGCCGGCCCGGCCGACGGCGACCGACCGTGACGGCTACACCGCGCAGACCGCGCCGCGGGTGCGCGACGAGGAGCAGCCGCAGGGCCAGGCCGCGCCGACCGCGGCGGCGGCCTCCGCGCTGTGGAAGAAGGGCAAGCTGCCCGGGGCCAAGGCCGCCGCCAAGGTCACCGCCGAGTCCGCCCCGGGGGCGGGGAAGACCGCGAAGAAGCAGACGGTGCGCCCGCCGAAGGCGCTGCGCACGGCGCAGCCGGCCGCGAAGGCGGCCCGTCCGGCGAAGGCGCTCAAGGCCCCGGCGGCGCCGCGGGTCCCGTCCGGCGACCCGCTGGTCGGCGAGCGCTACGAGGTCGAGGTCGGCCCGGTGGCGCACGGCGGCGGGCACTGCGTGGCGCGGCACGAGGGCCGGGTGCTGTTCGTCCGGCACGCGCTGCCGGGCGAGCGGGTGGTCGCCGAGGTGACCGAGGGCACCACCACCTCGCGCTTCCTGCGGGCCGACGCGGTGGAGGTGCTGGAGGCGGCCAAGGAGCGGATCGCCGCGCCGTGCCCGTTCGCCGGCCCCGGCAGGTGCGGCGGCTGCGACTGGCAGCACGTCACCCCGGGCGGGCAGCGCAAGCTGAAGGCCGCGGTGCTGACCGAGCAGCTGGCGAAGCTGGCCTCGCTGACGCCGGAGCAGGCGGGCTGGGACGGCAGCGTCGAGCCGGTCGGCGGGAAGCTGGCGGCCGGTGAGGTCCCGGCCTGGCGGACCCGGATGCAGTACGCGGTGGACCCGGAGAGCGGCAAGGTCGGTCTGCGGCGTCACCGTTCGCACGACGTCGAGCCGGTGGACCGCTGCCTGATCGCGGCCGAGGGCGTCACCGAGCTCGGCGTGGAGTCCCGCGACTGGCCCGGCGTCACCTCGGTCGAGGTGATCGCGGCGAGCGGCTCCTCGGACCGTCAGGTGATCCTGACCCCGGCTCCGGGCGCGCAGCTGCCGCTGGTGGAGCTGGACCGGCCGGTGTCGATCTCCCGGATCGACGAGCAGGAGCTGTTCCACCGGGTGCACGGCCGGACCTTCGTCCGGGAGCGGGCGGCCGGGCGGACCTGGCGGGTCTCCAACGGCGGTTTCTGGCAGATCCACCCGGAGGCGCCGGAGACCCTGGTGAACGCGGTGCTGGACGGCCTGGACCCGCAGTGGGGCGAGAGCGCGCTGGACCTGTACTGCGGCGTGGGCCTGTTCGCGGGCGCGCTGGCCGACCGGGTGGGCGAGGACGGGGCGGTGCTCGGCATCGAGTCGAGCAAGCAGGCCGTGGTCGACGCCCGGCACAACCTGGCCGAGCTGGACAACGTCCGGATCGAGTGCGACCGGGTGGAGAGCCTGCTGCCGCGCACCGGCATCACCTCGACCGACCTGATCGTGCTGGACCCGCCGCGTGCGGGGGCCGGGCGGGAGACGGTCCGTCACCTGGCCGGCCTGGAGGCCCGCCGGATCGCGTACGTGGCCTGCGACCCGGCCGCGCTCGCCCGTGACCTGGCCTTCTTCCGCGAGGGCGGCTACCGGCCGGTCGCGCTGCGGGCCTTCGACCTGTTCCCGATGACCCACCACTTCGAGTGCGTGGCGATCCTGGAGCCGGTGGAGCCCGTGGAGGACGAGCGGCCCGCCTGGGACCGCTGACGTCCCGTCACCCCTGAGCGCTGCTGACGCCCCGTCGGACCACGGTCCGGCGGGGCGTCGGCGTGTGGTGGTGTGTTCGGTAGCGCGAGCCGGAGGCGTGCGCCGGTCGGATCCGGCGCACGCCCCGTTCGTAGGCCTTTTGCTCCTGGGGGTGGAAGGGTGTCCGCCGGGCGGGTGAAGCTCACCCGTGCGGAGGTGAGGGAGCGGGGGGCGAACCACTAGGCATGGGTTCCAGGTCAAGTTCCGACTTGAGGGGGAATCACCCATGTCGTCCGTCCGCCACGCCGTCCTGGACGTGCTGCGCGCCCGCGGGATCACCACCGTCTTCGGCAACCCGGGCTCCACCGAGCTGCCGATGCTGCGGGACTTCCCGGCCGACTTCCGCTACGTGCTCGGCCTCCAGGAGGCCGTGGTGGTCGGGATGGCGGACGGCTACGCGCAGGCCGGCGGCCGCACGGCGCTGGTCAACCTGCACACCGGGCCCGGGACCGGCAACGCGATGGGCGCGATCCTCAACGCCCGCGCCAACCGCACCCCGATGGTGGTCACCGCCGGGCAGCAGGTGCGGGCGATGCTCACCATGGAGGCGCTGCTCAGCAACCCGCAGGCCACCCTGCTGCCGCAGCCCGCGGTGAAGTGGGCGTACGAGCCGCCGCGCCCGGCAGACGTGGCGCCCGCGCTGGCCCGGGCGGTGCAGCTGGCCGAGACCCCGCCGTGCGGGCCGGTCTTCCTCTCGCTGCCGATGGACGACTTCGACGCCGAGCTGACCCCGGGTGAGCTGCGCGCGGCACAGGCCGCCGCCGAGCGCCGGGTGGTGCACGCGGGGGCGCCCGACGCCGAAACGATCCGCTCGCTGGCCGGTCGGATCGCCGGGGCGAGCAGCGCCGTCCTGGTGGTGGGCGACGACGTGGACGCGGCCGGGCCGGGGACCTGGGACGCGGTGCTGGCGCTGGCGGAGCACACCGGGCTGCCGGTCTGGGCCGCGCCGGTGGCCGGGCGGGTCTCCTTCCCGCGCAGCCACCCGCAGTACCGGGGCGAACTGCCGCCCGCCATCGCCCCGTTGGCGCGCTGCCTGGAGGGGCACGACCTGGTGGTGGTGATCGGGGCGCCGGTGTTCCGCTACTACCCGTACGTGCCGGGGGAGTACCTGCCCGAGGGGGCCGGCCTGGTGCTGCTCACCCGGGACGCGGAGGAGGCGGCGCGGGCGCCGGTCGGTGACGCGGTGGTGGCCGATCTGGCGCTCACCGCACGGGCGTTGACGGAGCGGCTGGCGGCGGGTGCCCCGGTGGGCGGCACGGTCGCGGAGGAGCCGCGGGACGGGCTGGGCGAGGACGGCCGGCTGAGCCCGTACGGCGCGCTGCGGGCGGTGGCCGAGGGCGCGCCGGCCGGGACGCTCTGGGTGAACGAGTCGCCCTCCAACGTCCCGCAGTTCCACCGGGCCACCAGGATCAGCGCGCCCGGCTCGTACCTGTTCTCGGCCGGCGGCGGCCTCGGGTACGGGGCGGCCGCCGCCGTCGGGGCCCAACTCGCCGTCCCGGAGCGGCCGGTGGTCGCGGTGCTGGGAGACGGCTCGGTGCACTACGCCGTCCAGGCGCTGTGGACGGCGGCCCGCTACGACCTGCCGGTCACCTTCGTGGTGCTGAGCAACGCCCGCTACGCCATCCTCGAGTGGTTCGCCCAGGTGGAGCGCACCCCCGGCGTGCCCGGGCTGGAGATCCCCGGGCTGGACATCACCGCCATCGCCACCGGCTACGGGGTGCGCGCGCACCGGGCCGTGGACGCGGCCGAGGTCACCAAGCTGGTGCGGGAGTCCACCGCGCGCAGGGACGGGCCGGTGCTGATCGACGTCCCGGTCGCCACCGAACTCCCCACCCTCTAGCGCCACTTCCGGAAGGCAGCGCCATGTCCGTCATCACCGAATCCACGCCGGCCAGGCCGGTCGCCCGGCCGGCCGGCCCGCTGGTCGCCCGGCTGGGCGAAGGCCTCCCGGCCGACGCGCTCTCCACCGACCCGGAGGTGCTGGCCGCCCACGCGCACGACGCCGCGCCGTTCTCCGAGCACGGCAGGCCCGCGGTCGTGGTCCACCCGGAGACCGCCGAGCAGGTGCAGCACGTGCTGCGCACCGCCTACGAGCTGGACGTCCCGGTGGTCCCGCAGGGGGCCAGGACCGGCCTGGCCGGGGCGGCCAACGCCGAGGACGGCTGCGTCGTGCTCTCCACCAGCCGGATGGACCGGATCCTGGAGATCGACCCGGCCAACCGGCTGGTGCGCTGCGAACCGGGCGTCGTGACACGGGACCTGGACCGCGCGGTGGCCGCGTACGGTCTGACCTACCCGCCGGACCCGGCCTCCTGGGCGGTCTGCACCATCGGCGGGAACATCGCCACCGGCGCGGGCGGCATCTGCTGCGTCAAGTACGGCGTCACCGCCGACTACGTGCTCGGCCTGGACGTGGTGCTGCCCGACGGGCGCCGGATGCGCACCGGCCGGGACACCGTGAAGGGCGTCGCCGGGTACGACCTGACCAGGCTGCTGGTCGGCTCCGAGGGCACGCTCGCGGTGGTGGTCGGGGCGACCCTGGCGCTGCGGCCCGCCCGGCCGCCGGCCCTGGCCATGCTGGCCCAGTTCGGGACCCTGCCCGCCGCCGGCGCCGCCGTCGCCGCGATCACCGCCGCCGGCCACCTGCCCTCGGCGCTGGAACTGCTCGACCGCACCACCACCAGGGCGGTTGCCGGACTCGGCCACCCGATGCTCGACGGGGACCGGGCCGCCACCCTGATCGTGGAGAGCGACGCCGCCGACCCGGCCGCCGAACTCGCCGCGATGGCCGCGCTCTGCCGGGCCGCCGGCGCGATCGAACTCACGGTGGCCGCCGACCCGGACCAGAGCCGCCGGGTGATCGAGGCCCGGCGGATGGTCACCCCGGGCCTGCAGGCCATGGTCGCCCGGCTGCCCGGCGAGCCGACCGCCTTCATCGAGGACGTCGCGGTGCCGCGCTCCCGGCTGGCGGAGCTGGTCGGCCTGATCGAGGGCATCGCCCGCCGCCACGACCTGACCGTCGCCACCCTGGGCCACGCCGGCGACGGCAACCTGCACCCCACCGTGCTCTTCGACCGCACCGACCCGGACGCCACCCGGCGGGCCAGGGTCGCGTACGACGACATCATGGCCGCCGCGCTGGCCCTCGGCGGCACCAGCACCGGCGAGCACGGCATCGGCACCCTCAAGCGGGACTGGCTGGCCCGCGAGCTCGACCCCGTCACGCTGGAGCTGCACCGCGGGCTCAAGCGGCTGTTCGATCCGAAGAACCTGCTCAACCCGGGGAAGGTCGTGAGCGCGTGAGCACCTCGGTGCAGGCCCCGGGCGAACCGCGGGTGGCCGCGCCCCGCGCCGGGGAGCCCGTGCGGGCCGGACGGGCGCAGACGCTGCGGTTCGTCTCCACCCACACCCTGCCCGCCTTCGTCCGGGGCGTGGCCTCCGCCCGGCCCGGGGTGGTCAGGGCCTACGCGGCGCTCGGCCAGTCCGCCTGGTCCTTCGCCACGCTGCGGGCGATGAAGCGCCGCCACGGCGGCGCGCCGGTACTGGTCCGGGGGCTCTCCGGACCGGTGCTGGTGCTGCTCGACCGCCCCGAGCTGGAGCAGTTCTACGCCGAGCCGGTGCGGACCCTGGCGATGGACGCGCCGGACAAGCACCGCAGTCTGTCGGTCTTCGAACCCACCGGCGTGATCTGCTCGCACGGCGAGCTGCGCGAGCGGCGGCGGGAGGTCAACGACCGGGTGCTGGCGGCCGGTTCGCCGTCGCACCCGTCCTGCGAGCCGTTCCTGGCCGTGGTCGCGGAGGAGGTCCGGACCCTGACCGCCGGACGGACGCTGGACACCGCCGCGCTCCAGCGGGCCGCGAGCCGGATCGGGCGGCGGACGGTGCTCGGGGACGCCGCGGCGGACGACCAGCCGCTCACCGACCTGCTCCTCGCGCTGCGCCGCGAGGCCAACTGGATGGGCCTGCGCAGGGGCCCGGCCCGGGAGGCCGCCGCCCGGTACGCCAGGGCCGACGCCCGGCTGGCCGAGTACGCCGCCGACGCCCCCGGCCACACGCTGCTCGGCCGGGTGCGCGAACACCCCGACCCGACCGGGGAGCTCGACCCGGTCGGCCAGGCCCACCACTGGCTGCTGGCGCTCGACCTGCTCGGCACCATGCTCGCCCGCACCCTGCTGCTGCTCGCCGCCCACCCGGCGGAGCAGCACGCGGCGTGGGCGGAGGCGGAGGCGGGCGGCCCGGCAGATCGCACGAGCGTCTGGTAGTGACAGTGTGACGGTAGTAGAGTGTAGATAACGGTGGGGTCGGGATCGATAAAAACA
>NZ_JBSGEL010000115.1:0-16138 GCF_053602875.1 Kitasatospora sp. NPDC004289
GCACTGTCGGCGACCGTACGGTCGTCGAGGTTGGCGGCGAGATCGATGTGTACACCGCCCCCAAGCTGCGCGAGCCGGGCCGGGGGTGGGTGGGTGGCGGGGGCAAATTCGCCGATGGCGAATTGGCTTGACGGGGGCGGCCCCTGACGGGGCCTCAACTCGGCGGGTGATCGGCGTCAAAGCGGCACGGGCCTGCGGCCCGCCATGAGGCCCGTTCCGGCCTGCGGCCGGGCGCGTTAACGATGTGGCGTGAATCGCCGGTAGCAGGGCCACCCCTGACGGGGTGTCCGACCAAGGCGTTGACGATGTGGCGCGAATTGCCGGTAGGAGGGCCATCCCTGACGGGACGGCGGAATCCGGAGCGGCTCCGTTCACGATATCCCGCGAATTGTCGGTAGAGAGCCACCGGCCCGATACCGGCCCGGGGCGCAGCGGCGGGGAGCGGGGGCTCTGCGGCCCCTGTGGCGGCCCGTCGGTCGGCCTGCGGCCTCCAGGAGGAGGAAGAGGCTGGGCGGCGCCCTGGCGGGCTCCGCAGCAGACCGGGAGCGGACGGGGAGCAGCCCACGGGAGCGGACAGGGCGGGGGCCGGTGGCGGCGGGCGGGGCGCGGGGCCGGGATGCAAGAGGTGTAGAGACTTCCACCCAACCCGAAGCACGCACCCAGCAGCCGGCGCCCTCTCCCCAAGGGCCGGAAGCAGCAAGGCGGCGGGAGCGGACGGGGCCGCGGGCGGGACGGCGCCCCGCGGCGCGGAGCTGGCGACGCGCGGGGGCAGCGCGGGCAGGGCCGCCTGCGGTGCAAGATCGGCAGCTCTCCCCCACCTTCAAATTAACGATCTTGGGAATGCCCCCCTGCCTTTCAAGACGCCCTTGAGCGGGATTTGGCCAATCGCTCCGGGGAAGTTGTCCCGCCATTGGCTGCTTCGTATATTGGGGCGACCATGACAAGCTAGTTCCTCGATTCATGGTAATCTAAATCACGTCTGGGGGATATGATGATCGCACGAAAAATCGCCGCTCTTATATCGGTGCTGGCGATCGCTGGCAGTGGAACAGTTCTCGGGGTCGGATCTGCGCAGGCGGCTAGCAGCTGCAGTGGAACGTGGAAGTGGGGAACGCCGCTCGGGAATTCTCGAATCGACGTATACTGGAACGGATCCACGGGTACAAACTGCGGAAAGGTAACCCATTCCGGCTCTGGCTACGGAGTTGCCTGGGATACAGGCATCCGGCTTTCGAGCCAGTACGACGACAGCGGATGGGACCGGGCGAACTACAAGTACTACGCCGGTCCCGTCAACGTCTACGCGCCCGGAGTGTGCGTCCACGTTGAAGCCGTCTCCGACGGCTACTGGGAGGACGTTTGGATCCTCTGCGGTTGACGAATCCGGGTCGGTGCGGCAGAGGCTCGACCTCTCTGCCGCACCGGCCCACCCCACACCACGCACCACGGCCCCGACGGCGCGCCACATACCGCCAGGGGCACCAGCAAGCAGCCGATGCCGGAACCGGACGCACCACCGCCATACGAGGTGAGGTGCCGGCCCGAGGACCACTTAGGGGCGGCCGACGACTGGCCGGAGGCAGGCCTACGGCGGGGTCCGGGTGCCTGCGGCACCACGGCGGTAGCGGGCAGGGGCGGTGGCGGGCCGGTGGCAGGACGACCCGGCCCGGCAAGGCCGGCGGGACGGCGACGGCCAGGCCGCTCCTGGCGGCCGGGCCCGCCACCGGAGAGCAGCCGAGCAGCTGCCATACCGACCACGAAGCCAGGACCAGCAGAACTGCGCGCAGCCAGACACCACAACCCCAGCCCTCCTGGTCCACCCGGCGCCTCCAGCGCGGGCGGCCTGCGGCCGCTGGGGGTGCCGACCTGACAGCCCCACAGTGGGTGGCCGAGGGGCGGGGCCTAACGGCCCGCCAGCGGGCCGGTGACAGGCCCTGGTGCCTGCGGCACCGGGGCGGTGGCGAGCAGGCCGGGGCGACGGCCTGCGGCCACTGGAGGCCAGCAGCCCCTGACGGAGCGGCAGGGGCCCGCCGAGGACGGCGACCGCCCGGCCCGGCCTGGTCTGGCAGCAACCAGCGCGGCCAGCAGACGACCACCCGGCAGGTCCGCCTCTAGGAACAGCCGGCACCCACCATCCCGGACTTCGCCTACCTGCTGGTCAGAGCCTGAACGACGATCCCAGCGGCACTGACCGCGACCCCGAGCAGCGCGGCGTTCTTCCGCCCCCACCGACCCGCTCGCACCCACCACCGCGCGGCACGGTTCCGATCCACAGCTCCCCCTTCGGGTCCCGCCCCGCAGCCACCATGACGGCAGGGTCGTACGACATCCCCACAGCGGACCCGCCAACGCCCACCGGCCAGACGGCCGACCCGCAGATCCTCACACTGGGTATGTATCTGCGGAGTTTCAATGACGAAAAGTGCGAAACACCCTGGTACCGCAATGGAATTGCGGCACCAGCACCACTCAGGCAACAGGACAGTGCCCCTCGTCGAGGTCTCGTATAAACCGGCTCAGCCGCCTTGCCGCCATCAGGAGCTCGCGCTTGGCGATCTCGGCCAGGAGCAGCGGCCTCACCGCCACCACAGCCACCAGGACGACGGCCAGGCGCAGCCCGGCAGGGCGGCAAGGACGACCAGTTGCGCAGCCCGGCCGGCCCCGGAGACGACCGAGCCGGGCAAGCCGGACGGCGGAGGCGGCCCTGGCGAGCGCGGACGGCTACGCCGGACGCACACCAAAAACCCAACAGCACACCGCAGGTGCCAAAGCCCAACCGACCAACTACCAACTACCCAAAGACACGGGAAGGACAGGGGTTGCCGGAATTAACCAGACCCTGGGCAGGGGGTCTGACCTGTGATGATGCCCCGGCTTGACGGGTCGCCAGGTGCCCACAAGAAACCCCACAAGGCCACTGAAAAGACACTCCACGAGGCACTCCACAAAACCACTCACAAGACGCAACCTGCGACCGCCGGAAAGTCGGCACCCGACCGATGGCACGGACCACGGGACTCCGGCCAGCTCCCCGCGCGAATCCAAGCCCATCGAACCGGCTCCGACCGGAATCAATTCCACTCGAATCCGACAGGAACTCAAGCGCGGAACCCGATGGCATTCCCGACGGACCGTCAATTCCAGAAACAGCCCGGAGCGCGGCCCGGCCCCCGGCCGCCCCACCGACCCCAGGAACACCCTGACCACCCGGCGTCATCGACAACCAGCAGTCACCAAAACCCGACCGGCCCGCAGAGCCTCAGACCGCCCGACCCACAACCGTCGACAAGCCAGATTGGTCTACCAAAAGCCGAACCAGCAGCCGGAACGCGACAAGGTCACAGTGAAAGAACCCGGCATCCAGCCCCGCAGCGTTCCGTCACACCCACAACGTGACGTAACCACCCGGCTCGGAGCCCAGCACCCGGACGAGCTGGCGAACCGGGCCCAACAGGGGATGTACGAGCTGGGGCCGGGCGAGCGAAGCAGGCCGACGACGAGAGCGGCACAGTCGGAGGTGGATCTCCAGCGCCAAGACCCGCTGGGCCAAACCGACCAGCGACCAGCTCAACCGGCTCGCCGCGCTCAGCCTCAACCGGCGCCGATCGGCTTAGCTCGGCCGCAGGAACTAACCGAGTCCGGGCCTCTAACACCCGAGGCAGCCAACTACCAGCTGGCTGCCTGACCCCGGAGCCGCCGTTCGACTTCCCGGGCGAACCGTCGGGGCGCTCCCGCACTCAGGTGGGGGAAGGTTCCACTGGCCTCGCCCGTCTCGCTGTCGAACCAGAAGTATGCGGGCCAGCTACTCCGACCGGAGTTGCTCCGGAACTCCGCTTCGACGCTGAACCCCTGCACGGAGATGATCCTCATCCCATAGATGCCCGCCGCGACGTCGTACACGATGGCCTCGAACTCGCGCTCTGCTGGTGTCAGGGTTCTGGGAGGCGGTCCGTCCGGCTGGCTAGTCATCGTGCTGGGCCGCCCCGCAACGGCCTTCGCGAGCACGCCAGCTGCTGCCAGAACCGCCGTGCCGATGACAATCCGCATCCGACTCGACACGGCACCCCCTGCTCCTTGTGGAATGGACTGCCGAAAGAGTAGCGATCCGCCGACCACACCCGTTGCGGTTCACACCGTTTTCGCCCTCCGGCCCCGACTCGCCCGGCCGTCCTGTCCGCTGGAGCGCTCCGGGGGGCCTGTGGCCGCTCTGCCCGCCGTCTCCGAGGAACGCGGCGAGCAGAGCCGTCTCCGTCCCCTCCAGCGGCCCTCCAAGGCCGCCCGCGCGCCGCGCCGCCCACCACCACGCGCGGCCGGCCCCAGCCGGACGCGAGAAGAAGAAGGCCCCCGGCAGGGTCAACCCGCCCTGCCAACGACAACTGCCCCTACAACAACAACTACAAAGACAAAGAAGAAGGAAGGGAGGGTTGTCGGGGTGGTGAGTTCGACCTTTCCAGCCCTCCGGCACCCGCCCTGACATGCGACTTTGTCCGGACACGGGGCGCGGCGGGCAGGTCGGTGGTCCGCCGGTTGGCGGACGGGTTCTCACCACCGGTTGCCGGGCCGGTTGGCGCGCCTGTTGTCGGATCGTGACCGTAGAGGCCTCTCCTGGTGAGAAAACCGGTGAGAGGCGCGGGCTTCCATGCGGTACCCGCTGCCACCAGGGCGGCGGGCACCGACCCGAGGAGTCCGTGATGGCAACGCCGCCCGAGATCGACCACGACGTGATCGCCTCGCTGTTCCAGTTCCGCATGGCCACCGCCGAGCAGCTGCGCGTCCTGCACACCCCGGACGCCGGGCCGGAGCAGATGCGCAAGCGGCTCCGGCGGTTGAACAAGGAGGGCCTGGTGGAGAGCGTCGTCCTCCCGCAGGCCGGGAAGCTGCGGGCATGGTTCCTGACCGAGCACGCAGTGCGGATCGCCGCGACCTTCCCCGAGCTGGAGGGCGTCTCCTCCCCGCCGCTCCCCGAGGACAAGACCGCGGCGCGGCTGCGGGTGGGCCACGTCCTGGCGGTCGTGCGCACACATGTCGCCTTCGTGGCCGGTGCCCGGGCGGCGGGGGACGAGTGCGCGCCGCTGGACTTCCTGCCGGAGGTCTACCACCGCTTCGGCGAGGGCAAGGACGGGGCGGTGATCCCCGACGGGCGGCTGCACTACGTGCAGGCCGGGCCGCCCCGTCATCTGCGCCGGGCGTTCGTCGAGGTCGACCGCGGCACCATGGCCAGCGAGCAGCTGGCTTCGAAGCTGATCGCCTACGCCCGCTTCCACGAGCACCACCCGGTCCCGGCCCACCTGCGGCGCACCTCCCACTCGCAGAGCGTGGTACCGGCCTGGCAGCAGCGGTATCCGGTGTTCCCGAGGCTGCTGTTCGTCCTGGCCGACACCGGCGAGCGGGCCGCGGGTCAGCGGATGCGCGACCTCCAGGCGATGGCCGCCAGCCACCCGATGGTCACCCGGATGCTGGTGCTGATGAACATCCCGGCCGGCGCGGCTCGCCTGGCCGACCTCGAGGAGCACGGCCCGAACGCCGCCATCTGGCAGCCGCTCGGGGACCCGTCCCGAAGCCGGTGCGGGGCCTGGGAGCTGTAGAGCTCCGTCTCACGAGTCGGTCGGGGTCGGAAGCAGTCCGGTTCCCCATCCCGACAATTCCTCTTCCAGGTAGTGCTTGATGATCGGTCCACCTCTAGCCACGCGGGGCATGACGAGGTCTAGCCACATGAGGAGATTGATCAGCACAGCAGCGCCTTCGTGCCAGATCCATCCCGGGACACGCTGGCCAGCGTAGGGGCCCTCATTGGGCACCCATTGAAAGGGACCCTGCCCGTTGTCGTAGTCCATTGCCCAGCCGCGCCCCAGGACGAAGACGGCATCCACTGGGGCAAGCGCAGGACCATCCCCGTTCGGGGCGTTGACGCGCGAAGCCTGGGCGAGCCGGTCGATCAGGGTCTGCGGGGCAATGTTGCTGTCGAAGGCGAGAACAAAGTACGGAGGACACACGTAGAAGCGTCCGGAGTCCCCCCGGTGGCTTCGTCGCTGGTCGCCTTCTCGGTACGAAGAGCGCAGTGCCTTGAACCTTGTCCCGATGCTGATCGCCTCATCGAGGGACTTCGTCGTCAACAAGGACTTCGCTTCGCCCGCTGCCGAGACCCCTTCCACCAGGAAGAGGCCCGACTCATCCCGGCCAGCCCGGAACGGCTGGTACTCATTGCTGATGACGATGTCCATCTGCCCCGATCGGGTGTCCGCCTGATCGATCACTTCCCCATTGCCGACATCAACGGAGCGCGGGAGGTGGTCTTCGAGAAACTGGCGGGCCTCCACCTCGACGGCTTCGCCCCGAAGGCCACGGTGCTGGTAGGTCGTTCGCGCCTGTTGCAACGAAAACTGCAGCCGTGCCTGGGTCGCGGCAAGCATTGCGCGCAAGTTCGGTGCTTCCGACACCGGACCTCCTATGTACTCGTCTGCTGGTCCGAGGAGCCTACGAGCGTCGACGCTTAAATACATCGAGAACGGAACTCCCCGTAGGGCAGGAAGTCGGCAAGGTGCCGGGGTCACCTCCAAGATTGGAGGACCATCATCAAGGTGTCCCATCAAGGTTGGAGGACACCTTGGTCGGGGCCGTGACGTGATCGTTGCCGCAGGAGGTTGGATCGCCAAGGGATCCGCCAAGGTGTGCGGGGTTTCCTTCGGCGACCGCGCGGGGCACCAAGCCCCGCGCCCGCCGAAGGGCACCATGATGACGACGGATACGACGAGCACCACCAGGGCGACGAGCACGACGGCCAGGAGCCGGGCGCGGACCGGTGCCGAGCCGGACAGCGAGGCCCGGGAGGCGGAGATCGCCTGGGCCGTGCTGGCCTCGCTGTTCCAGTTCCGGATCGCCACCGCCGTGCAGCTGCGGCAGCTGCACGCCCCGGATCGGAGCATCGAGAAGATGCGGGGCCAGCTGCGGCGGCTGCGGGACGAGGGTCTGGTGGCGGAGCTGGTGCTGCCGCAGTCCGGGAAGACCAAGGGCTGGTTCCTGACCGAACACGGCGCCCGGATCGCGGCCGCCTTCCCCGAGCTGGCCCAGGTCCCGGCGCCGCGCCTGCCGGGGGACGCGACGGCGTTCAAGTACACGCTGTGGCACCAGCTGGCCGTGGTGACCACGCACCTGGCGTTCCTGTCCGACGCCCGCGAGCGCGGGGACAGCTACGGCCCGTTCGACTTCATCCCGGAGATCACCCACCGCTTCGCCGAAGGCCGCGACGGATCGGTCCGCCCGGACGGCCTGCTGTACTACGGGGTGCGCGATCCCGACTACGGGATGGTGCAGCTGCGGGCCTTCGTCGAGGTCGACCGCGGCACGATGGGCACCGAGCGGCTGTCCTCGAAGCTGCACACCTACACCCGGTACTGGTCGGCGAAGACCCTCCCGGCCGGGATGCGGCCGGGCAGCATCGAGGACGTGCAGGGCGGCCGGGTGCCGCTGTGGGAGCGCCGGTACGTCCGGTTCCCGCGGCTGCTGTTCGTCCTCACCGGCACCGGCCGCACCGGCTTCGACAACCGCCTCGGCGGCCTGCGGATGCACGCCCAGGAGCGGCACATCACCAAGATGCTCAAGGTTGTCCCGGCCGCCGCCGCCAGCCTGGAGGACCTCCAGCGGTACGGACCGAACGGGGACGTCTGGTACCCGCTGGCCGACCACCAGGCCGACCCCGTCGGCCTCCGCGAGCTCAACCCCGCCGGCCGGACCGACTGACCGGCCCGCGCCCACCTTGATGGCCGCCCCGGTACTCCCGGGGCGGCCATCAAGGTGTCCGGCACCACTCACCAATCCTTTGACCTGCGGCGTTATCTTTCCGTGATCTGCCTTCCAAGGTTTTCCTTCGATACCTTGGAAGACCATCAAGGTGAGCAGCAGGGCCCAGGGCGGGTATCAAGGTGTCCAGCCCGGCGCTGGGGTGGCCATCAAGGTGAGCACCGCCGTCAGCGCCACCGGTAGGAGGCACTCGTCATCGGCGCCAGCACCACCGGGCCCGCAGCGGGCTCGGCAGCCCGGTGAAGAACGGGGCCCACAGCTGGGTAGAGGTGGAGGCCGGCCGCGTCGGCGAGCGGGATCCACTGCACCAGCGCCCGGCCGGGGTCGTCCTGCTCGGCGGCCGCCACCGTGCTCCGGAGCCGGTCGGTCAGGTGGGCGGTGAAGACCAGGTGCCGCCGCCGGAAGAGCCCGGCCTCGCCGGGCCGCTCGGTCTCCTGCTCCTGGACGAAGCGCAGCACCGGCGACTCGGGCAGGTCGTCCAGGTCGAGGCCCAGCTCCTCGAGGAGCTCGCGGCGCAGCGCGGTAGCCGGGTCTTCCCCTGCCTCGAGGAGGCCTCCGGGTAGGGAGTGCTGGAGGCCGTCGGGGCGCTCGCGGCGGATCAGGGCGAGGCGGTGGTCGTAGAGGAGCGCCGCGCAGACCCGGGTCGGGGCCGGCGGGGTCACCGGCCGGTGGCCGGGTCGTCGGCGTCGTCGGGCAGCGTCGGCAGCGGCCACGTGTCGTCTGGTTCCCAGGTGGGCCAACCGCTCGCGAAGGGGCCGGTGCGGTTGTCGAGCATGGCGATCGCCCGGCCCTTGGCCTGCTCGACCTGGCGGTGGAGGTAGTCGTCGATCACGCCGAGGCGGCGCAGCTGGGCGTACTCTTCGCGGTCCTTCCAGTGGTGGCCGGTCAGGTCGGGGGTGACGACCAGGTCCAGGCACAGGTCGAGGGTGTCGATGCCGCCGGGGTGGCGCTGGTAGGGCTTCTCGAAGTTCACGTACCAGCGGAGCGGGTCGCCGGTGGCGGCGTCCTGGAAGCAGTGGATCGAGAACCACTCCCCGGCCAGGAAGTGGCTCAGCAGGGCGGTGCCGGTCCAGCGGTGGCGGCCGAGCGTCCAGGTGCCGGCCGCCAGGTCCTCCAGGCCCTGCTTGCGGGTGACGTCGTCGCCGGTACGGGTGGAGGTGATCCAGGTCGTCGGGGCCAGGCTCTCGATCCCCGGCCAGTAGGCCAGGGTCAGCTGGTGGCCGGTGTCGGCGACCACCCGCTGCGGCATCGCGGTCCACACCCGCCCCGCGTGGACGTCGCGGCGCACCACGGTGGTGCCGGGCTGGAAGAGCAGGTCGGTGTCTGTCACCGCAGGAGCCTTCCCGGCCGCAGCGGCGGGAAGCCGCTCGAAGGTGTGACAGCGTGCCGGGCCGGGCCGAGAGCAGCGGCGAGGCTGGTGAGAACGGCCCAGTGCCGTTCTAACCAGCCCCTGAACTGGGCAGATGCCGGGAACTCACCGCCCGGTGGCCGCCCGGGCCGGGCAAACTCACCGAGCCCGGAAGCGGAACTCACCGCCTTCGGATCGGAAACTCACCGGCCGGACAGTGAAACTCACCAGCCCAGGTCAGCGGGGGTGCGCAAACTCCCCACCGCAGGTCAGCGGGGCGGGGACGGGTGCGGGCCGGGCCGGTACGGACGCGAGCCGTAACCGCGTGGCAGCCATGCGGGTTCACCCGGTATGACGAACCTCCCCCCTGCCGCAGTCGACGAGCCGGCAACCACGGCCCTCGTCCACGGAGCAGTCATCATCAGCACCGTGGAAACCGCCTGGCAGGAGATCCGGCGACGCCACCCCGACGTCCCACACCTCGCGGTCGCCACCGCGGGCGGCCCGGCCGCGGACCCGACCCGTTGCGCAACGCTCCGCACAGGCCGGGAGTTCACCCGCGACGGCACCTTGACCGTAGAACTCCAGGTCTCACCCGCTGTCCTTTGCCACGGAGGCAGGGCTACCTTGCAGGCGCTGCTGCACCATGCCGCGCACGGTATCGCCCGTCGGCGCGGCGTGAAGGAGGTGAGCAGCGGCTACCGCTGGCACAACAAGCATTTCGTTCGCATCGCTCGCGATCTGGGCCTCACCCCGCCTCGGCGGGCGACTCCAGTGGTGGGGATGACCGACTGCCGTCTCGGTGACACCGAAGCCGCACGGTGGAGCGAGGTGATCTCGCTCCTGGACGCGGCTGCGGCTGCCCAACTCGAAGCGGTCGTCCAGTCGACCGCGACCCCGCGTAGTCCCCGCTCGGGCAGCCGGTTCGCGGTCGTGTGTGCGGAGTGCGCACCTCCCAGGCGGCTCCAGATCACGCCGTTCGCCCTTGAGCAGGGGCCGCTGCTGTGCGGGGTGTGCCTCACCAAGTTCCGGCCCGCCGGGTGACGGCAAGGCGGTCCGTCGCCCTAGGCCCGGCGGACACTCCCCGACAGCGGGCTCAGAGGTCGTGGATGTGGGCTTGGAGGATGCTGCGGGCCGCGAGCTCCGGGGTGTCGTGCAGCAGGGCCTGCTGGGTGGTCGGGTCGCCGAGGAAGTAGCCCTCGTAGACGGCGACCCAGCCGTCGCCGCCGTCCAGGCCGCGCTCGACCCAGCCGACCTGCTGGCCCTCGCCGAGAACCAGCATCACGTCCGGCTGCACCGTCCAGCCGCAGAGTTCCCAGGCGTAGCCGAAGAGCGCCGGGTCGAGGGGGATGTGAACGTCCATGCTGTCGGGCAGGCCGCGGCGGCGCGGGTCGCGCGGCACCTTCACCGTTCCCGGCTCCGGCACGCGCGGGCCGATCCACCCGCCGGTGCGCGGCTGCGGCCGGTCCGGGTCCGGGGTGCGGGCGGCGGTAGCCGGCGGGGTGAGCCGCCCGGCGTACACGGCGGCGAGGGCCTGGTCCTGGTCGTCGAAGGTGTGCGGGCGCCCGTCCGGGTCGAGGAGCGGTTCGGCGCGGCCGTCGGCGAGCAGCAGCACCGCGATCCAGCCGCCACAGCCCCAGCGTCCTTCCGGGAGCAGTGCGGCCCAGCCGGCCCGCACACCGTGCTGGTGGAGCTGGCGGATGCGGCCGGCCCCCGGCGCGGACCAGGACGACGATGTCCAGCCCGGGCCGAAGGACGCCGCGAGGTCGGCGGTGAGGTCGG
This sequence comes from Kitasatospora sp. NPDC004289, assembly GCF_053602875.1. Taxonomy (NCBI): domain Bacteria; kingdom Bacillati; phylum Actinomycetota; class Actinomycetes; order Kitasatosporales; family Streptomycetaceae; genus Kitasatospora; species Kitasatospora sp. NPDC004289. Next base: position 10,928 of record NZ_JBSGEL010000115.1, read on the forward strand.
GCGGGCCGTAGTTGAGGACCGGGTCGGCGGTGGCGCGCAGCACCGCATCGGGCTGCAGGTCGGTGTCATCAGGGTGCGGCACCGTGAAGACCGAGGCGGCCGTGGTCGGCCGGACGGCAGCGGGCACGGCCGTACTCGCGGTGGCCGCCGTTTCCCCCCGGGGCGCTGCAAAGCCGCGTGGGGCCGGTTCCGGGAGGGACGTCGTTTCTCCCCGGGGGGCAACGGGCTCCGGGGTGGTCTCGGTGGCGGCCGGGAAAGCGCCTTGGACGGTGGCCGTTTCTCCCCGGGGAGATCCGCCCGCCGCACCTCCCGGCGCCTGCGGGGCGGTGGCGGCCGGGTACGGGAGAGCCGGCTGTGGCGGGCGCGGGACAACCGTCCCTGAGGAGGCGCCGACAGTGGCCGTGGTTTCCCGCCGGGGAGATTCGGCCGGTACGGCGGCGGGCGGGACCACCTCAGCGAGCAGCAGCGGGTGCTCGGCGCGCAGCTGCTCCACCAGCTCGCGGTGGCGCTGCATCACCGCGTAGGCGGAGTGCTGCACGTCGGTGAGCGCTTGGCGGGCAAGGGCCGGATCACGGTCGCGGGTGGCGCGGTCCATCTGGAGCAGCAGCAGGCGGTCGGCCCGGGCCAGCTGCTCGGCCAGCACGAGGAGCTCGGCGGCGGCTGGGTCGTCGGCCAGGCCGTGGAGGGGGTCGATTTCCTCCCGGGGCGATTCGGCTGCCTTCAGGTCGGCCTTCAGCTGCTCGACCCGCTCGGCTTCCCTGGCCCGCTCGGCCCGCTTCGAGCACGCCTTCGTGCAGTACTTCTTCGGCCGGCCCGACCCCGCAGGCGGCGGGAGCTCGGTGCCGCACTGCGCGCAGGCCGGCCCGCCGAACAGCATCGGCTCAGAAACTGCCTGATTAACCCCCGGGGAGAAAGTCATGCCCGGATGCTAGCGCTCACGGCTAGCGCCTTTTCGCCCCGGGGCGATACCGGCGGGCGGTGAGCGCTGCGCAGAGCCGGAGCGCTCATCACGTAAAGGCGTGAGCGCTCGTCGCACCGCGCATGAGCGCTCACCGCACAGCCCGACGGGTGCAGCGCCGGGCGGGGTGCGCTCATGCGCGGTGCGCTGCACTCTGTACACGGATCAAGTGCAGCGAGCGCACGGTCGCTGCACATCGGGTGCAGCGAGCGGGCGGTCGCCGCACTACGGCCCCGCGCCGAGACCACGGCCGCGGCGCTTGTGCGGTGCGGGGACTCGCCGTCCCGGACGACACGCCTCGACTGCTCTTGCCAACGGCCGGGTCGGCGGGCTGGACCTGGAAGGATCGGGGCGGTGCGCGGCGCGTGCCCGCTGCGGCGGCCTTCGACGCACAGGGCTGCCACGACGCCACCAGTACCGATACCAGGAGGGCCACCTCTGATGGGGACCGTCACCGCACCGGCCCGCCGCCGCGACCCGATCGTCGAGGCTGCGGCACTGATCCGGCAGGCACGGTACCTGCTCACCAACGCCTGGTCGGATGGCGAGCTCGCCCCCCACGACCAGGTGCTCGCCCATGCCCCGACCCACCTCGGACGGGACGCTCTCCCCGACGGCACCATCGCCCCGTACGAGAAGCCGATGGGTGTACTCGCGGAGACGGCAGCCCACGCTCTCTACGCCGCCGACCGCTCTCTGCACGCCGCCCTCAACGGCAGCGACCCCCGAGTACTCGGCTTCGTCGGGCAGGGCCTGACCGACGCGCTGTGCTGTCTCACTCACGCCCGTCGCGAGCACGAGAGCACCTGAGCCGGCCACAGCGAGCGACGGTGGCGGCAGGCGCCGGCCCGGGCCGGGAGAATGACGACGGTGACCAACCAGCTCCGGGGCATCAGCGCCCTGATCCCCACCGCCCGCACCGCCACCTCCCCCGGCGCCCGGGCCGCCAACCAGCTGCTGCACCTGCGCGCCGCCACCGTGCCGGTGCCGGTCCTCGCGGCCGCCCTCGAGCTGATCGCCCCGCAGCTGGAGGACCCGGACCCGGTCACCCGCGAGGCAGCGGCCGCCGTCCACGCCCGCCTTCTCGAAGCCGTGGAGGCCGCGGCCCCCGGCCACCACGGCTGACCAGAGCGAGGCGGTGTAGCACGGCGGGCGCCGGGGCGGACCGGTAGTGCGAAACCGGCCCGGCGGCCGGGGCCGGGCGGCACACTGCGTGGGTGACCACGACCTCCAGCTTGGAGCGGCCCACCCGCCGGCGCCGCCACGCCCGCCTGATCGCCTCCCTCACCGACCTGATCGGCGCGTGTGCGGAAGCTGCCGGGGAGATCTACCGGCCGATCGCCGCCGCCCCGCCCGGGGAGCAGTCCGTCGACGTCGCCCCGGGCCTGCTCTACGTCCGGCTCAGCCTGACGGCGGCCACCGTGCTGGATGTGGCCCGCTCCGAAGACGCCGCCCGCTGGCCCGGCGCCGTCGCCCAGGAGCAGCTCGAGGCGGTGCGCACCTTCGCGGCACGGGTGGCGGTGGCCACCGCGCAGGACCTCACCTCCGGCAACGGCCAGGCCGGAGAAGCCGGGCCGTTCGTCGACGGCGGGGTGGCGGTGCCGACGCCGGAGCAGGGCGCGGCGATGGAGGTGGTCGCCGCCGGGTTCGAGGTCGCCGAGTGGTGGATGGAGGATCCGGCCGCCGCGGCCGCCCTCGCAATGCAGCTCGCGACAGACGGCGAGTTCACCACCGGGGAGGTGCTGGACGCGGCGGTGGACGAGCGGATCGTGGCCGGCCTGCTCGTCCTCCAGGACGCCCGCACCGCTGGCGATCCGTCGACCGCGGCCGAGCTGTGCCTGGCCGCCGTCCCGCACCTGGTCCTCGCCGTCCACCTCGCCTCCGCCGACCTCGACTGACCCACTGCGCACCCGCACGCACTCCCCTGACCTGCGACAACACGCGCCGCTGACCTGGCCTGCGGACTCCGAGCAAGGCCGGTGCGGGGTGCGGTGCGCAGCCGCGCGCACTCCGCACTGCACCCCTTGCGGGAGAAGTGCGGCGTCCGGTGTTCGCCGCAAAGGTCCGTGGTCGGCGACCCGTTACGGTCAACCGCGCAGAGCCGCTGGCCGGTCGCCCGTGACCAGGCCGCCGCTGAACGAGTTCACCGGTCATGACGACGAACGCGCTGCCGCCGATGTCCGAGTGGCCCCTCGACGGGCAGCCGCAGCAGACCCCGCTCGGCCCGGTGCCGGAGGAGGGCACGGCCCTGACCGGGGAGGAGCAGGCGGCGCTGGAGCAGGCCGCGGTGGCCGGGGAGCTCGCGGCAGGGTGGATCCGCTCGCTCGGTGGCCGGTGGCCGGACGCCCGGCGGGAGCTGGCCGCCCTGGCGGACACGGTGGCCGAGGTGATGGGAGGTATCGACCCGGCCGGGGAGGGCGAGGTCGACGTCGAGGCCCACTACGAGCTGACGGTGGGCGTGCGGCACATGGTGGTGCTGCCCGCCGCCCGCCAGCACCTCACTGCGGCCGAGCGCGTCGCCCTGGTCGCCGTCGGCGCGGTCGCAGCCGACGCCCCGATCACCGTGCTCGGCGACTTCGACCAGGCGCTGCCGGTGCTGTGCGAGGCGATCGACGACGCCCTCGACCACGCCCGCGCCTCAGTACCCGTTTCTGAACCTGTTTTGCCTGGTCAGGCGCTTGTCTGGTCTTAGTGGTGCGACGAAGCCGTTCGGAGTTCCGTCACGGTGACGGAGATCCGAACGGCTTGTGCCAGGGGCGGTCGTCTCCGCCGGCCCGAGGCCGTCCGGCCCGTCAGGGGGAGGGTGCGGTGCCCTGCCGGTCGTGGCTGCCCGCTGCTCAGGCTCGATGAACGACCGGTCGCGGTACCGCCCGACCGGCCGCCGCCGGTGCCCACGGGCGCACCCGTCCGGGGCAGATCCGCGAGTCGTGCACGGCTGACTGAACCCGGGCAGCGGTTCTCTTTGTGCGCACGATCGTTTTGTGGACCACACGACGTGCTCCCCGATCCGACCACACCCCACGGGAGAGACCGATGTCAGCCCTCAGGATCCGCCGCCGCGCCGCCAGTGCCTGCGTCGCCCTCGCCCTGTGCGTGGGCCCCGCCGCCTTCGCCGACACCGCCAGCGCCGCGGTGCCGGACACCTGCGGCGGTGAAGCCGAGGACTACATCGGCGTCTTCACCGGGACCTACTACCTCTCCGGCGAGACCATCGACGTCACGGCGACCTTCAGCGAGGGCCTGGTCGTGCGCACCGAGGAGGAGAGCAACCAGAGTGCCTACGTCCTCACCGGCACGTACGAGGTCGCGAACTACGCCGGGGTCGGAGACGTCGCCTGGTACGCCCCCGGCGGGGAGTTCGTCAGCGACCCCGCCGTCTGCGGCACCATCCCCGGAACCAAGGCACCCACCGTCACCCGCATCCCCGGCCTCATCGGGACCTCCCACATCACCCTCAACCGCACCGCCTGACCCCCGCCACCCCCGCCCGCGCCCCCGCCTCCACCTCCGCGCGCCCTGACCGCCGATCCAGGCCGGCGGGAGCCGATCCCCATCCGGCGGGCTCGGCCCGCCGACGGAAGGCGGCGCGAGATCCAGGCGGTCCTTCGAGCGGCCCCGCACCACTGATCGTCATACGCACCGCCACGGCGGGCACGACGCCCCGGCCGGAGAGGACTCCGGCCGGCCGCGACGTGCCCGACGCGGCCCAGCACCGAGAGGAAGCCCCACATGCGCCACCGCGTCCGCCTGGCCCTGGGAGCCACCGCCGCCGCCCTGCTGCTCGCCGCCGCCCCGGCCGCCCACGCCGCCGGCCCCGACACCCCGGCACCGGCCGGCCAGCAGCTCGCCACCAACGGCCACGACACCCTCGGAATCACCCCCACACCCGAGGGCACCACCGTCACCACCGCCCACGACACCCCCACCAGCGACCCCGGCGACGGCATCCACCCCGGCACCGACAGCAGCGAGCCCGCCGCGACAACCCACCGCGGCCGCTACCGCCGCCACGACCTCCACCGCCACTTGGTCCGCCCCGGCGATCACATCGGCGTGGTCATCGACCCGGACGTGCACGTCGACGGCCGACCCCATCAAGGAGCGGGTGGACACTGAGTTCGCCCAGGCCGTCAAGGGGTCGGCAGCGGTCGCGGTCCGGGGTCGCACAGCTGTCCGCCGTGGCGGAGAGCTTCGGGCCGGAGCACATCGGCCCCGTCGTCGACCCGCTGTTCGGCCGCCTGTGCGCGCTGGTG
>NZ_JBSGEL010000116.1:0-15870 GCF_053602875.1 Kitasatospora sp. NPDC004289
TCTCGTCAGTCGCCGATGCTCCGCATGGACTCCCTCCTCGGCGCCGCCGAGGCACGCACCCCGACGACGCGGCCTGATCCGACCCCATCAAGGAGACCGCCCCCTAGGCGTCGTCTCGGACTTCCCGGTGCCGGGGGTCGACCCCGAGACCGATCCGTACGGGCCCCTCCAGGACGATCACTGGTCCTTCGGCCGCCCCGTCCTGACCGACTGCAGGCCCTCCTCCCTCGGCGGGGCGCTGTTCGACCTGGTCGTCGAGGCCGAGATCGACGGCCCCGCCTGGCGCCCCGAGCCGGTGGACATCGAGTGGGGCCTCTTCAATGGCGCCGGCGGCGGTCGCCTGGGCGTGTGCCACCGGGTGGAGGGGCTCTACGGGGATCCGGGCTCGCCGGCGTCGCCCCCGCTGGTGCTGCGCGGGTGCGAGCCCGTTGGACCGCTGCTGCGCCACCTGGTGCGGCGCCGGTCCGACGGTGACCGGGTCCGCCTGCTGGCCGTGGACCGGCGCGGCCGCGTCATGCGGGGGTTCGACCCGATGCCGTTGGACGTGGTGGCCTCGCGCCCGTCCGCGCTCGGCGGGACGCTGGTCGACCTGTGGCTGGCCGAGGGCCCTGCCGTCCGACCGGGGCCGGAGGCCCGGCCGGTCTGGGAGGCCTGGTTCGAGGGCCCGCCGACCGGGCTCGGCGGCTGGGCCGCGTACGGTGCGGAGGGCCGGGCCGAGTGGGCCGCGTTCGCCGCTGCCCGCTGGAACGCCGTCGACCCCCGCCCGCTCACCGACCCGGTGCGGCGGCTCGACGGCCGGCACGTCACCGACGCCCCGGGCCTGCTCTGCGCGATCGGCGAGGCGGTGGCCGGCCCCGGCGGCCACTTCCCCCAGTGCTGGCACGCGCTGCGCGGCTGCCCCTGTGGCGGGGACCGGGTGCCCGAGCCGTTCACCCTGGTCTGGCAGGACGCGGAGGTGGCCCGGAGCGCGCTCGCCGACCACACCGTCGACACGGCCGGAGAGACGCCCTACCTCGACGCGGTCCTCGACCAACTCGCCCGGGTCGGCGTCACCGTGGAACTCCGCTGACCGCTGCCGCGGTGACGGACAGTCCGTCAGTTCGGACCGCCGACCGCGCGGCGCGGCGGTGAGGCGGTGCGCCGCGTTCAGTGTGCGGGGGCCGGTTCCGGGCCGGTGGTCCGGGCGGTCCGGGCTCGGCGGCGTGCTCGCCGGGCGGCGATGCCGGAGACCGCGCTCAGCAGGAGGAGGCCGAGACCGGTGACGAGGGAGGAGCCCAGGAGGACGGCGAGCGGGTCGTCGAAGGTGAGGAGCGAGCCCTTCACCGCGGACAGGGGGATGGTGCCGCCCTCGGATTCGTCGAAGTGGTACCGGGAGTCGGCGGAGTCCTGGCGGTTGTCGCCCAGCACGAACAGGCGGCCCTCGGGCACCTTGACGCTGAAGGCGCCGCGCGACCCCGCCACCGGGTCGCCGTTCAGCACGTACGGCTCGTCCAGCGGCCGGCCGTTCAGCGTGAGCGTACGGTCCTCGGGCTTGTAGGCGATGTGGTCGCCGCCGACCGCGACCACCCGTTCCACGTGGAGGCTCGGATCGTCCCAGGCCGAGCCCTCGAAGAGCACGACCTGGCCGCGGTTCACCTCGGAGGCCAGCAGGTTGAAGGTCACCCGGCTGCCGGTCGGATGGGTCGGATCCATGTGACCGGTCGGCATGACCTTGGTGGAGGCGAGGAGGGCCGTGCCGAGCACCCCGGCGCAGGTCAGGAGGCCGCCCGCCACCAGCAGCCCCACCGCCGCCACCGTGCGTCGGTACCCCGGTCGCTGCCCCTGAGTCTTCAAGACCATGCCCTGCTCTCTCCGTGCTGATGTGCGATCAGACCCTATGGGTACGCAGGAGGAGGAGTGGTGGCGGGGGCCCGCCCGCTCAGGGCGCGGGCGGGGGCGGCGGGTTGTCGTGGAGGAGGTCCTGGCCGACGTCGGTGGGGGTGTGGCGGACTTGCTTGCCCTCGCGGCGGGTTGTGATCAGGCCGGCCGCGCGCAGGGCCGCGGCGTGGGCGGAGGCGGAGGGCGGGGTGACGCCCAGGCGTTGGGCGAGTTCGGTGGTGGAGCAGGCACCGGCGGCGATGGCGCGCAGGACGCGGGAGCGGGCGGGGCCGAGCACGGCGGCGAGTCCGTCGGTGTCGGGCGTACGGGCGGCGGGCTCCGCGGTCGGGGCGGCGATCGGGTGGAGCAGCAGGCTCTGGCGGTCGGGGCCGGGCAGCAGGCTGATGCTCTCTTCGACGAAGTAGTTGGGACGCAGCTCCAGGCCCCGGCCGCCGAGTTCGAAGGAGCCCTCCAGCTGGCCGAGGGTGCACTCCAGGACGCCTTCGTCCCGCCAGACCGCCTTCGGGTGGAGCGAGTTGAGCATCTCGCCGATGCCGCCGCGGGCGGCGGTGCGGGCCCGGACGGCGATGTCGGCCTCCAGGGCACGGCGGATGTCGGGCCAGTCCGGGGCGAGGCAGTCCCTGAACAGGGCCCAGGCGCCGTCGCTGACCTCGCGCAGGCCCCGGCTGCCGTCCTCGCGCAACCGGGCCAGGGCGGACGGGAGTTCGGCGTCACCGCCGAACATCGCGACGCCCTCCTCGACGGCCTGCTCGGGGACGGAGAGCATCGCGTCGAGTTCGTCGGACAGCTGCCGGCGCACGGCGTCGAGGTCGGCCACCATGAAGTCGGGGACGCCGATCGGGCTCGCGTTGACCACCTGGAGGAACCGTGCGGCCCGGTGGGGCACGTGGCGGCGGACGTCGCGCCACCACCGGTCGCTGCGCGACCCGGCGTTCTGGTGGACGCCGGCCCGGGCGGCGCCGGCCAGCAGGTGGTCGAGCGGGGATATGACGAACCGGGTCCGCGCGAGGTCCGCGACCCCGAACCTCAGCTCGATCACGAAACCCTCCCCAGGCTCCCCGCAGCCCCCATGACCTGCCGCGTCGTCGACTATTAGGCCCCGAGGCTAATGCATGGCCATCCGGCCGTCCGCGTTGGCATGCTCTCTCCCGTCGGCACGGCCGGGGCCCGCTCCGACCCCCACCACGAGGGGAGTGGGGGTCGGAGCGGGCCCCGGCCGTGCGTTCGCCCGTTCGGACGGCCACGGTCGGGCCCGCCCGGACCGACGGGACGTCAACTTCCGCGGTCATGCGGCGACCCCGGTGCTTCCGGCTCCGGCCGGGGCGGCGGGGGCCGTTCCGGGCCCACGTCTTGACGCATCAAGTTAGGAAACTTAACTTATGGACCCTCTCGTGCTCCCGCTCCCTCTCACCCCCACGGAGTTCCCATGTCCGGGACGCTCAGCAGACGGATCGGCCTGTTCCAGGCCACCGCCATCAACATGAGCCAGATGTGCGGCATCGGACCGTTCGTCACCATCCCGCTGATGGTCGCGGCCTTCGGCGGCCCGCAGGCCGTGATCGGCTGGATCGCCGGCGCGGTGCTCGCCCTGGTGGACGGGCTGGTCTGGGCCGAGCTCGGGGCCTCGCTCCCCGGCTCCGGCGGTTCCTACGTCTACCTCCGCGAGGCCTTCCAGTACCGCACCGGCCGGCTGATGCCGTTCCTGTTCGTCTGGACGGCCATGCTCTTCATCCCGCTGATCATGTCCACCGGCGTGGTCGGCTTCGTCCAGTACCTCGGCTACCTCTGGCCGTCGATGGGCCAGGGCCAGGGCGACCTGGTCGGCCTCGCGGTGGTGGCCCTGGTGGTGCTGCTGCTCTGGCGCAAGGTCGAGAACATCGCCCGGCTCACCACCGTGATGTGGGGAATCATGATCGTCGCGGTCGGCGCGGTGATCGTCGCCGCCTACGCCGACTTCTCGCCCTCGATGGCCTTCACCTGGCCCGCCCACGCGATCGACCTGACCCACGGTCAGTTCTGGCTGGGCTTCGCCGCCGGCCTGACCATCGGGATCTACGACTACCTCGGCTACAACACCGCCGCCTACCTGGGTGCGGAGGTCAAGGAGCCGGGGCGGGTGCTGCCGCGGGCGATCGTCTTCTCGATCATCGGCATCATGGCGATCTACCTGCTGCTGCAGATCGGCGTGCTCGGCGTGATCGACTGGCACGAGATGCTCGACCCCGACTCGGTGGCCTCCAAGTCCGTCGCCTCCGCGGTGCTGGAGCGGGTCTGGGGCCACGCGGCCGCCGACGTGGTGACGGTGCTGATCCTGGTCACCGCCTTCGCCTCGGTGCTCGCCGGACTGCTCGGCGGCTCCCGGGTGCCCTTCGACGCCGCCCGGGACCGGGTCTTCTTCCGCTCCTTCGGCCGGCTGCACAGCCGCCACCACTTCCCGGTCCTCGGCCTGGTCGCCATGGGCGTGATGACCGCGGTCGGCTTCCTGATCGGCCGGCACACCAACCTGGCCACCCTGATCGGCCTGCTCACCACCGTCATGGTGATCGTCCAGGCCTTCGCCCAGATCCTGGCCGTCACGGTGCTGAGGCGCCGTCAGCCCGCGCTGCCGCGGCCGTACCGGATGTGGCTCTACCCCGCGCCGAGCATCCTGGCCGCCGTCGGCTGGCTGGTCATCTACGGCTACGCCGACCGCAACGCGCCGGGGCTCCACCCGATCGAGTGGTCGCTGGTGTGGGTGGTGGTGGGCGTCCTGGCCTTCCTGGTCTGGTCGAAGGCCGAGAAGGTCTGGCCGTTCGGCCCGGCCGAGGTCCGGGAGGAGTACCTGCCGGCCGCCGAGGCCCCTGTGGCCTCCTGACCGCGCCGACCCACCGTCACGGCCCCGGCCGTGACGGTGGGGTGGTCAGCCCAGGCCCGCCGTCCGGCGTTCGAAGACCTCGGGGCGGGCGGTGGCGAGGGCGGTGGAAAGGGCGCCCCGCAGGACCGCCTCCTCGCCCAGCAGGCTGGCGGCCAGCCGGGGGCGCAGCGGAGTGAGCCGGTGCATGGCCTGCTCGACCGGCTCCAGCAGCAGGTCGGCGCCCTGGCCGAGGCCGCCGCCGAGCACCACCAGGTCGGGGTCGAGGACCGCCGCGACGACCGCCAGCGAATAGGCGAGCTGCTCGGCCTCCCGGAGCACCGCGGCGGCGGCCAGCGGGTCGCCGCTCCTGGCGGCGTCGAAGACCTGTTTGGCCGTCAGGGAGCCGGTCATGCCCAGCTCCCGGGCGGTGCGCACCACCGACTCCGCCGCGGCCGCGGCCTCCAGGTTCCCGCCCCCGGGCAGCGGCAGCAGGCCGATCTCCCCGGCTGCGCCCCGGGCACCGCGCTGCAGCACGCCGTCGGCCACCACGCCCATGCCGAGCCCGGTGCCGATCAGCAGGTAGACGAAGAGGCGGCTGCCCGCCCCGGCGCCGTCCGCGTACTCCCCGAGCGCGGCGAGGTTGGCGTCGTTGTGCACGCTGATCCGCGTACCGAGCCCGGCCTCGATCCGTTCGAACAGGCCGCGCCGTCCCCAGCCGGGCAGGTTCGGGGCGTACTGGACGCGCTGCTCGGTCTCGTCCCAGACACCCGGGCTGCCGATCACGGCGTGCACCACGTCGGCGGGCTCCAGCCCGGCCTCGGCGGTGGCGGTGCGGGCGGCGTCCACCACCGCGTCGGCGACGGCGTTGGCCGTGCGGCCCCGGTTGGGAACGTCGTGGCGGCTGACGATCCGTCCGCCGAGGTCGGCGAGCGCGATCCGCAGCCGGCCGCGGCCGATGTCGACGCCGAGCACGTGGCCCGCCTCCGGGTCCGGCTCGTAGAGCACCGCGGTCCGGCCGCGTTCGGGGGCCAGCAGTCCAGCCTCGCGGACCAGCCCGGCCTGCTCCAGGGTCGCCAGCGCGGCCGAGACGGTGGGCTTGGACAGCCCGGTGTCGCGGGCCAGTTGGGCCCGGGAGGACGGTCCGTCGGTGCGCAGCCGTTCCAGCAGCAACCACTCGTTGTTGCTGCGCAGGCGCTGCCGGCTCCACGGCTGCGCACTGCCGGGCCGCGGCGCCGGGCCCGGTCCGGCCTCCGGGCCGTCGGGCGGCACGGGGCGGGAACTCATCCATTCCTCCGGGCGGTCGCGGTCGTCCTCCGCCCGCAACTCTATGCAACCCGTCCACCTGTCCACACGACCCGTCCACCCGCCGGCGCGGACCGGCACCGGCGCACCGGGGAGCCGCGAAGCATCGGACCGCGCGAGACCTGGCTCCGGTGTTCCGGCGGAGCCGGCGATCTCGACGCCGCCCCGCCGCCCCGCCGCCCCGCCGACCAGCGGCCCTAGGCCTCTGTCACGGCGCCGGGCTGATCGGGGCTGTGGCCTCGGGCGGCGGGCCGGACGGATTGGGAAGCACGGCACGTGAGCGGCTGATGAGCTTCAGGTCGCCGGTGGACGCGGGCTTGCGCAGGACGAAGATGTTGAGCATCACCACGACCGTCACTCCGCCGCCGAGCCCCACCGCCCCGGCGGCCATCTCCTGCCCGAGCTGCGCGAGGTAGACAGTGCTGCCCATGGACAGCGCGGCGATCACGAACCCGGACAGCAGGCCGGCCAGGAGCAGCCGGTGAACCCGGCGCGCATGCTCGGCGTCCGCCGCCTGCTGGGCGAGTTGTGCCTGCTCGACGATGCGCAGCTGCTCCATCCGGGCTTCGTGCTCGCGCTTGCGCTGGAGTTCGGCGGCCTTGAGCAGCTCCTTCAGCTGCGGGGCGGGCAGTTGTGCCCAGGCCGTGTAGATGTCGGTCGCGCCGGGGCCGTCGAAGTCAGAGGGGCCGGTCACCGCCTGCCTCCTTCGTCGCCGGTGTGGTGGTCGGTTCCCGGCCGCCCTTGGCGCGGGGCCGCGTGGGCCAGGCCGCCGAAGACCGCTTCGAGACTTCGGTGCACTGCTCTGACCGCTTCGGCGAAGTCCGGATCGTCGAGGTCGACGGGCTCGGTCTCCGGTGTGTCCGGGTAGGTGCTCGACCCCGTGGGGGGCGCAGGCGGTCCCGGGGTCCGGGATCCGAGCTGATCACCGATCCGCTGGAGCACTCGGGCGTTGACGTCGTTGGCCACAGTGGCCCGAGTCAGAGCGAGGCCGACATCGTCCTGGACGGTGTCGGCGCCAGGCGGGTCGCCGAGGCGTTCCCCCTGCCGTCGTTCTTGCTCCCGGTCGATGACGGACTCGACTGTGGACCGGACCTGGTCGAGTTCGTCCTTGAGCTGGAGGACCGCCCCTTGGAGCAGGCCGATGTGATACTCGGCCTCGCGCTGTCTGATCCGCGCCTCTTCCAGCTGCTGCTCCAGCGAACTCTCCTGGTGTCGTACGCGATTCAGTTGGTGCCGAGTAGCTTCCAGCGCTGCCTGCGCCCGTTGCACCTCGCCCAGTGCCCGTTCGGATTCGTGCGAACGGACGGCTGCGGCGAGCAGCCGTTCGCCTTCCGCGAGCCGGACCTCGAGTTCCGGGGTATCGAGCGTGGTCTCCCTGACCAACGCAGCCACGAGTTGCGGCGGCGGGAGGCGCTCTCCGGACAGGACTCGGACGAGCATGGCTTGGGAGTACGCAAGGGAGTTCGCGAGTTCGGCCAGTGTCAGCTGACTGCCGTCGACCTGCGCCCGAAGGAACTCAGCAAGTGTTGCGGCCTCGCGTGTCCGTGCCCGCAAGGGGCTCCAGCGTCTGCCGCTGCGGTTGCGCTCGCCCATCACCGCCCCCAACCTCTGTGCGGTCTCTCGCCTGCCACGGTCCGACCCGATGTCGTGGAGACCCTACCCAAGCTGAAGCCCTTCGCACCGGGGGATGGCCGGGACAGACGGGAGCGCGTCGACGGAACGTCAGCTTCGTCTTCCTGAAGGGAATCCCCGCGTGACTGTCACTGGGGAGGGCCATCCTGGAGGCGGGAGGGAAGTGATGGACATCGAGTACGTGATGCCGGAACCGGGGGCGCCGGACGCCGAGGCGCTGTTCGAGGAGGGGTGCAGGGCACTCGCCGAGGGGCGTGAGGAGGCGCAGGAGCTGTTCGAGCGGGCCGTCGCCCTGGCAGGGTCCGCGATGCTGTGGCGGATCGTCGACCCGCATGTGGAGGAGTTCGACGTGCGGGCGGCCAAGTGGATGCGCCGGGCCGTCCGGACCCTGGGGGTGCCGGGAGGGATCGAGGTCCATCCCGGCACCTTGCGGATCGTCGTGAGGCGCGGTGAGCCGGAGAGCCAGTACTGGGAGATCGAGGTCAGGTCCTTCGTGGAGGACCGTGCGGCGGTGGTGCGGGCGTTGGAGGCCGCCAAGCGGCGGATCATGCGGGTCGCCCACGACGGCCGCGAGTTGTCGGATGCGGAGTTGGAGGCCGAGTACGAAGCGGGTGGCTACTTCTACACTCCGAACTACATTGCGGTGGAGCGGGATCCGGTGCCGCGGATCTGGATGGACTGCAAGGACGGGATCATGCCCCACATGAGCCGCACGGTCATCGCGGTGGTGATCGAGGAGCTCGCGGCGGCGGGTGTCCGGCGGGCGGGTCTGTGCACGGGGCTGACGCCGAAGCCGTCCTGAGTGCCGGTCAGGCCGACGGGGGTCGCCGGGGCGGGCGTGGGATGAAGGAGCTGGTGCGGGCGGCGTAGGCGGTCCATTCGGGGCTGCGGGAGGTGGTTCCTCGTTCGGCCATCGGGCGGCCGCTGCCGAAGGCGAGAAGGTAGGTCATCAGGAGGGGGCTGAGCAGGGTGGCCCAGCCGGCCGGGTGGTCGGCGGCGAGGAGGAAGAGGCCCCACCAGACGCAGGCGTCGCCGAAGTAGTTGGGGTGGCGGGTCCAGGACCAGAGGCCGGTGGTGAGGACCCGCCCGCGGTTGGCGGGGTCGGCGCGGAAGCGGGCGAGCTGGTGGTCGCCGACGGTCTCGAAGGTGAGGCCGAGGGTCCACAGGGCCAGGGCGAGGAGGGCGAGGAGACCGGGCGGGTCGGGGAGGCGTTGGGCGATCTGGACGGGGAGGGAGACGAACCAGAGGATCGCGGCCTGGAGCAGGTAGACCTTGCGCAGGGCGAGCCGGGTGCGGGCGGGGCCGGCCGGGGCGCGGGAGAGCATGGCGGCGTAGCGCGGGTCCTCGCCCTTGCCGCGTGCGTGCCACCAGATGTGGGTGGACAGGCGCAGGCCCCAGACGACGGTCAGCGCGGTCGCCAACAGCCTGCGCCCGGTGTCTCCTTGACCGTCCGACAGCACGAAGCCGGTGAGGGCGACGGCGGTGAAGCCGAGGCCCCAGGCGGCGTCGACGCCGCGGTGGCGGCCGGTCCGGACGCCGACCGCGAAGGCGGCCAGCATCACGGCCAGCGCCGCACCGAGGGTGGCGGCCAGGGAGAGCGGCAGGGACAGGGGCAGGCTCATCGGGCGCCGTCGCGGGTCAGGACCAGGTGCCGGACGTCCAGGTAGCCGGTGCGGAACCCGGCCTCGGAGTAGGCGAGGTAGAGCTCCCACATCCGCCGGAAGACGGCGTCGAAGCCGAGCGCCGTGACCTCCTCGGCCCGGGCCGTGAACCGCTCCCGCCACAGCCGCAGGGTCTCGGCGTAGTGCGGGCCGAAGCCCTCGTCGGCGCCGACCCGGAGGGAGGTGTGGCGGGCGGCGGCCTCGGCGAGGCCCTCGCGGGAGGGGATCTGGCCGCCGGGGAAGACGTACTTGAGGATCCAGGTGTACGTGTCGCTGCTGGCGAGCATCCGGTGGTGCGGCATGGTGATGGCCTGGACGGCGGCCCGGCCGCCCGGGGCGAGCACCCGGTCGATGGTGGAGAAGTAGCTGGGCCAGTACCGGCGGCCCACCGCCTCGACCATCTCCACGCTGACGACGGCGTCGTAACTGCCCTGCGCGGAGCGGTAGTCGAGGAGGCGTACGGTCACCCGGTCGGCCACTCCGGCGGCGGCGATGCGGCGGCGGGCCAGGTCGAGCTGCTCGGTGGAGAGGGTGAGGGTCTCGACCCGGGCGCCCCGGGTGGCGGCCCGGATGGCCAACTCGCCCCAGCCGGTGCCGATTTCGAGCACGGTGCGGCCCGGGCCGACCCCGGCCAGGTCCAACAGCCGGTCGATCTTGCGGTGTTGGGCTGCGGGGAGGGTGGGCCAGGAGGCGTCCGGGGTGCCGTTGGCGGTGGTGGGGAAGAGAGCGGAGGAGTAGCTGAGGGTCGGGTCGAGGAAGAGGGCGAAGAGCTCGTTGGAGAGGTCGTAGTGGCGCCGGATGTTCTCCCGGCTCCGCTGCTCGTCGGGGCGTTCGGCAGCGGGTGGCCGGGTGGCCCACAGCGGGCGGATCCAGGCGGTGCCGCGCGGCACCAGGGCAGCCGGGTCGGTGGCGAGCGCCGCCAGCAGGGCGACCAGGTCCGGGGAGCTCCACTCGCCGGCCTGGTAGGACTCGCCGAAGCCGATCAGACCGGTGGAGCCGATCCGGCGGAGGAAGGAACCGGGCCGGTGCAGGCGCAGGACCGGTGCGCCGGGAGGTGCCGGGGCGAGGAGGCCGCCGTCCGGGAGTTCGACCCGCAGGCCGCGGAGGCGGGCCGCCCGCCGCAGCACCTGGCCCGCCACGGCGGCGCGCAGCGGCGCGCGCGGCACCCGGGCCACGTCCGGCCAGCGTCGCGGGTCCACCACGGTGTCGCCGGCGGAGCCGGAGGTGGAGTCGCCGACGGGGCCGTCGGTGGGGTGGGAGAGGGGGAGGTCGGCCAGGGACGTCACGGTGTCGGTGCCTCTCTGCGGCGAAGACGGAAGGTACGGCGGGTCTTGCGGGGACGGCCGGTGCCGCGGTCGCCGCGGTCCCGGGGTTGGACGGGCAGTCCGCGCAGCAGCAGCCGGATGCCCTGGTAGCGGATGTGCAGGCTGACGGCGAGGGTGGCGAACGGGTGCCGGAGGGTGGCCAGCAGCAGCTCCCGGGCGCCCGCCGGGCGGCGCAGGCCGCGGACGGTGGCGGTGAACGCACGCCCGCCGGGTCGGTCCAGGTGGATGGTCAGGTCGAGCCGTTCGCCCGGCACGGGCAGCCGCATCCGGTAGGCGCCGTCGACCGGGAAGAACGGCGAGACGTAGAACTCCTTGGGCACGGTGGCCGGGGTGGCCGGGAGGAGGTAACGGTGGTGCTGCCCATAGGTGTTGTGCACCTCGGCCACCGTGCAGACCAGCGTGCCCTCGGCGTCGTGGCACCAGTAGAGGGTGAGCGGGTTGAAGAGGTGGCCGAACGCCCGGGCCTGGGTGAGCATCAGCACCTGGCCGCCGTCGAGCAGGACGCCCTGGCCGGCCAGGTAGGCGTCCAGGTTCTGTCGCAGGGTCAGGCCCGGGACTCCGGGGTGGTCGGCGGCCCGGAAGGCGGCGAGCGGGCGCAGCGGCCTCGGGACCGGGGGCAGCCGGTCGAGGTCGACCAGCCAGAGGTGGGTCCGGTGGGCGAAGGCGTGCCGGAGCGGGGCGGTGCGGACGTGGGCGATCCGGCACTCGTAGAGCGCGGCGCCCCACGGCCCGGGCATCTCCACGGCCCGGGCCGGTGCCGCCACCAGAGGCCGCCCGGTCACGACCGGACCCCGGCCGCGAGCAGCCGCCGGGCGGCGATCACCCCGGAGCGGCAGCCGTCCTCGTGGAAGCCCCAGCCGTGGTACGCCCCGGCGTAGGCGGTGCGGCCGCGGGTGAGGGCGGGCAGCCGGCCCTGGGCGGCGACGGTGGCGGCGGTGTAGACGGGGTGCTCGTAGACGGTGCGGGAGATCACCAGGGCCTCGGGGACGGGGTGGTGACGGTCGTCGTTGAGGGTGACCAGGAAGTCCTCGGCGGTGTCCAGGCCGAGCAGCCGGTTGAGGTGGTAGCTGACCTGGACCTGGTCCGCGTTGTCGCGGCAGTTCGCCATCGCGTAGTTCCACGAGCCGCGGGCCCAGGTGGAGCGGGGCAGCCGGGAGACGTCGCGGTGCAGCACGGTGGGGTTGCGGGAGTAGCGGAAGGCGCCGAGCACCTCGGTCTCCTCCGGGGTCGGGTCGGCGAGCAGGCGCAGAGCCTGGTCGGCGTGGGTGGCGATCACCACCGCGTCGGCCCGGTGATGCCGCCCGTCGCCGGTGGTCACGGTGACCCCGTCGGGGTGGCGGTGCACCGCCCGGACGGGAGCGGAGCGGTGCACGGTGGGCACGCGTTCGGCGATCTTCTCGACGTAGGTGCGGGAGCCGCCGACGACGGTCCGCCAGGTCGGCGAGCCGGTCACCGAGAGCAGGCCGTGGTTGTCGAGGAAGGTGAAGAGGTAGCGGGCGGGGTAGTCGCCCGCCAGGTCCGGAGCGCAGGACCAGACGGCGGAGACCAGCGGGGTCATGAAGTGGTGGACGAAGTAGGGCGAGAAGCCCGCCCGCTCCAGCCACCGGCGCAGCGGCGGATCGCCCGCCCGCTCGTCGGACAGCAGCCGCCGGGCCAGCCGGTGGAAGCGCGGCACCTCGGCCAGCATCCGCAGGTAGTGCCCGCGCAGGGCGAGCCCCGGGCGGGCCAGCAGCCCGGCCGGGCCGCGCGCCCCCGCGTACTCCAGGCCGCAGCCCGCGCAGCTGACGGACATGCTCATCTCGCTCTCCCGGGTGCGCACGCCGAGCTCGTCGAAGAGCCGGGTGAGCTCCGGGTATGTGCGCCGGTTGTGCACCAGGAAGCCGGTGTCGAGCGGGATGCGGTGGCCGCCGGCGGTGGTGGCGGTCTGGGTGTGGGCGTGGCCGCCGAGCCGGGGCGCGGCCTCGAACAGCTCGACCAGGGCGCCGGCCCGGCCCAGTTCGTGCGCGGCGGTCAGCCCGGCCACCCCGGCGCCGACGACGGCCACCCGGTGGCCGGGCGGCTGTCGGCGGATGCCGTCGGAGGTGGGTAGGGTGTCGGTCACGGGTGCTCTCCGGTGGGTCCGGCCGCGCCGCCGGGGCGGCGCGGGGGCGTGCGTTCACCGGTGGTTCGGAGCCGTCCCCCGACCGGATTGCTCCGATCGGGGGACGCCGCGGACCGTTCGGGACGGGCCGGAGGGTGGCGCCGCGGACCGTTCCGGGCGGGCCGGAGGGTGGCGCGGAGAGCGGCCCCGGTGGAGGTCAACCGGTCACGGCCGCGCGGGACTTCAGGTGAAGGCGAGCACCATCACCGGGGCGCCGCTCGGGTGCGCCGAGCCTCCGGCCGGCTCGACGGTGACGCCGACGCCGCTCGCGCCCTGGATCGCACCGCTCAGCAGCAGCGCGCCCGAGCCCGAGCCGGAGCCCGGCATCAGCCCGGCGGGCCGCATGGTGCCCGCGTCGTCGTACCAGAGCTCGTACGTCCGGTCCGGCGGCAGGGCCGGCATCCCGGAGGCGATGAACCCGGCCTGCCCCCGGCTGCGCGACCAGACCACGGTGCCGGTCGCCCCGCCGGTGGAGGAGCTGGTGACCTTGGCGTCGGGGGCGGTGAGCAGCGCGGCGAAGGAGGCCTGACGCTCCGCCAGCCGGGCGGTCTCGCTCCGGGCCCGCTCGGCCTGCTGGTGCTGCTGGACGGCCACGCCGCCGAGGAGCGCGGCCAGGGCGACGGAGGCGGCCAGCGCCAGACGGGGCAGGCGGCCGCGGCCGGCGGGGGCGCGGGTGTCGCGCTCGGTGGTCAGCGGCGGGAGCTGACGGACCGTGGGGAGCTGGGCCAGCACCCGCTCGCGCAGCTCGGGCGGCGGGGCGGCCGCCTCGGCGGCGCCCAGCCGGGCCAGGGTGGCGAGGAACTCGTCCACCTCGCGGGCGCAGGCGTGGCAGTCCGTCAGGTGGCGCTCGAAGGCGTCCCGTTCGGGCTCCTCCAGGGCGTGCGCGGCGTACGCTCCGGAGAGCGTGTGCAGCTCGGGTGCGCTGGTCATGCTCCCACCCCCAGGCAGTCGCGCAGGCGGATCAGGCCGTCCCGCATCCGGGTCTTCACGGTGCCGAGCGGCACCGCCAGCAGCTCGGCCACCTGCGGGTAGCTGTACCCGCGGTAGTAGGCCAGGGTGACCGACTCGCGCTGGAGCTCGGTGAGGCCCTGGAGGCAGCGGCGGACCTGCTCGCGCTCCAGCCGGCCCTCCACCTGCTCGGCCACCTCGTCGTAGCCGGGCACGTGGTCGCGGGCGGCGACCGCCTGCTCCCGCTCGGCCGCCGCCTGCGCGGAGCGCACCCGGTCGACGGCGCGGCGGTGCGCGATGGTCAGGACCCAGGGGAGCACCTCGCCGCGCTCCGGCTGGTACCGGGCGGCGAACCGCCACAGCTCCAGCATCACCTCCTGGGTGACCTCCTCGGACTGGGCGGGATCCCGCAGCACCCGGCGGACCAGCCCGAACACCGGTGCGGCGACGGCGTCGTAGAGCCGGCCGAAGGCGTCCTGGTCGCCGAACGCGACCTTGGCGACCAGCTCGCGCAGGTCGGGTCCGCGTCGCTGCGGACCGCTGAGGTGGACGACGGTGCTCATCCGGTCGCCTCCGGGGCGTGGTGCCTGGCGTGGCACCGGACGGGGTGGTGCATGCGGACTGACCTCCTGGGCGGCCGGCGGCTCGGGCCGCGGGCCGGACGCGGACGTGCTCGACACCCAGCCTTCGGTGCCGACGGGCGGTCGGATTGGCCTGGTGGGGGATTGGTGGGGGAAATCCGGCGGAGGAGCGAACCGGACCGTCCGCGGCTCCGAACGTGCCGTGTACGTCCCCGCCGTCCGGAGGTCTCCCCGTGTCAGCCGTCGTCCCGCGCCAGCCCCGGCCGTTCCAGCCGTTGGACATCCGCCGCATCCACGCCGAGCCGGAGGCGCTGGCCTCCGAACGCGGCCGCCAGGTGCTGGCGCGCTTCCCCGCGGCGGAGGTGATCCAGGTGCCCTCGCACTGGAACATCCCGCACCTGCACGGCAACGCCGGCAACGTCGGGCGGTGGGCCAGGGTCAAGCGGGAGGACCTGGTGCTCGGGGTCCGGAAGGCGCTGTCCGCCCGCCCCAACGGCCGCTCCGCCGACTGGATCGCCCCCAGCTCCGCCAACGGCTGCGCCCTGGCCTGCGCCTACTGCTACGTGCCGCGCCGCAAGGGCTACGCCAACCCCGTCACGGTCTTCACCAACATCGACCGGATCGTCGGCTACCTCGGCCGCCACGTCGCCCGCCAGGGTCCCAAGGTCCAGCCCAACCAGTGCGATCCGGCCGCCTGGGTCTACGACATCGGCGAGAACAACGACTGCTCGGTCGACGCCCTGGTCTGCGACAACACTGCCGATCTGGTCCGGGCCTTCCGCGACTGGCCCACCGCCAAGGCGAGCTTCGCCACCAAGTGGGTCAACCGGCAGCTGCTGGAGCTCGATCCGCGCGGCCGGACCCGGATCCGGTTCTCCCTGATGCCACCGGCCGATTCGCGGCTGCTGGACATCAGCACCACCCCGGTGCCCGAACGGATCGCCGCCGCCGGGGACTTCCTGGCGGCCGGCTACGAGGTGCACTTCAACCTCTCACCGGTGGTGCTGCGCCCCGGATGGCAGGCCGACTGGGCCGAACTCCTGCACCGGATGGACGACTTGCTCCCGCTCGCGGTCAAGCGGCAGGCCGCCGCGGAGATCATCATGCTCACCCACAACGAGGCCCTGCACCGGGTCAACCTGGGCTGGCACCCGAAGGCTGAGCAACTGCTCTGGCGGCCCGGCCTCCAGGAGCCCAAGCTCTCCCAGAACGGCAGCTGGAACGTGCGCTACCGGGTGGAGACCAAGGCGATCGCGCTGGCCGAACTGCGCGGGCTGATCGAGCGTCACGCGCCCTGGTTGCGGATCCGGTACGCCTTCTGACCTGCGGCGACGCCGAGCCGTTCACCCGTGCGGGCGAAAGCCCGCGGCGGTGACCCATCCGGGGCACGGGCGGCCCCGAATGCCGGATGTGAGCACAGGAGCAGCAGGACGACGACCCGGCGACCGCCGGCCCGGTGACCGGCAGATGGCCGGGAACAGCATCACACGTCCCCGGCGCCGGGGGTGGCGGCGTGGGCCCGGGAGAGGCTCTCCAGGTCGACCAGCAGGGCGCCGTCGAGTCCGTGCAC
>NZ_JBSGEL010000117.1:0-15329 GCF_053602875.1 Kitasatospora sp. NPDC004289
CCGTCCTGGCCATCGCCGCCCCCGTGCTGGCGAGCCCGACCCCCGCCTCGGCCGAGGACCTCGCCCCCACCTACAGCGTCACCGTCGGCGCCACCACGTCCGGATCGGTCAGCCGGGTGCCGTCGGGGGCGGTGACGCCCTTGTTGGCCTCGAAGAGCCGGGGCCAGCCCTCGGCGTCGCCCAACTCCCGCTCGGCGATGACCGAGAGGCTGTCCCCGGCCTTGACGGTGACCGTGGCGTGGCCGGTGGTCAGGGCCGCCGGGGTCTGCGCGGTCCGGTTCTGCGAAGCGGGATCCTGAGAAGCGGGGGCCTGGGCCGCCGGGGCCTGGGCCTGCGGCTTGGCGTCGGAGGGCAGCTTGAGCTTCCAGCCGGGGTGGATCGCCCGGTCGGCGTCGAAGCGCCGTCCGTCCTCGTCCATCACCTGACCGTCGTTCAGCTTGGCGATCTCGGTCCAGCGTTCGCCGGAGCCGAGCTGGCTCTCGGCGATCGACCAGAGGCTGTCCGCCGGGCTGGTGTCGCGCACCGTGTAGGTGGGGTGCTGGTCGGCGGCGGGGGTCAGCGCCGGGGCCGCCGGGGCGGCGGGCAGCGCGGCGTACTGGGCGGAGGCGGTGACCTGGGCGGGGGCCGCGGCGGGCCCGAGCTCCGGGACGGCCGCGAAGGCGGAGCCGGCCACCGGCAGCAGGGCGATCACCGAGCCGACCAGGCCGGCGGCCAGCCGCTGGCTCCAGCCGAAGGCGGGGAGACGGCGGGCCACCCGGCCGCGCAGTTGGGCCGGGATCTCCAGCAGCACCGAGAGCGCGAAGCAGAGCCAGCCGATCCAGCCGATCGCGACCAGGACCCAGAGGAAGATCCGGCCGTCGTCGGGGCTGGTCAGCAGGTCGGTCAGGCCGGAGGTGCTCTGACCGCCCATCGCGGCCACCGCGAGGGTGCCGTAGCCGAGCAGCATCGGCACCCCGGCCAGGAGCACGGCCAGCAGCACCAGGGCGCCGAGCGCGGTGAACACCGAGCCGACGGTCCTGCGCCGTCGCCGCGGCCGCAACGGCACCGGCCGCCGTGCGGCCGGCACGCCCGGGCCCGGCTCGACCCGCGAGCCCGTCCCGGCCCGCCGGTCCTGTCCCTTGGTCCCTCGCGCCGCCATCAGCCCGTCCCCGCTTCCCTCACACCCCGCGCCGCTGCGGCCCTGCCGCCGCGGCGCCCGCCTGACCGGGCGTCAGCCCGGACCGGAGCCCCGCCCCTCACGGGTTCTCCGCTTGCCTGACTCCGTGCACCAGCCCGGCCGAACCGACGCCGCGCACGTCCAACTCCTCCACCCGCATCGCGCCGAGCAGGGTGGTCCGGTACGTGGTCCGGATCTCCACCACCACGGTCCGGTCCCCCCGGAAGGTGATGTCCGCGGGCTTCAGCCCGTACGGCTCCAGATAGGCGGTGGCCACACTGCGAGCCTCGTCCAGGTCCTTCTTCAGCACGTAGCCGCGGCCACTCAACAGGGCGGCCTGGTCCAGCTGTTGGCCCACCGCCCGGGCGGCCTCCTGGGCGCGCGCGTCGGCGTTCTCGATCGCCCGCAGCCGGCCACCGCCCTCCAACACGATACCGACCATGATCACCAGGCCGGCCACGCAGATCGCCACGAAGAGGGCGATCGAGCCTTCGTCCGCCCGTCGACGGAACCGATTCGGACTCAAATCCCCTCCCCTCTCAGCCGGTTGCCCGGTAGCGGTCCAGCACCGAGGTGAAGGTGCCGGTCATCTTCTTGGAGCCGGCGGGCAGCCCCGCCAGCAGGTCCGCCAGCCGGACCGTGCAGCTGACCTGCACCGTCACGGTGGTGAGCGGACCCTCCGGCGTGGGCAGCGTGCCGTACGCGACCGCCGAGCGTTCCGCGCCCTCGCACAGCACCCCCTGCCCCGCCAGCGCCGCGGCCACCGCGTCGTGTGCGGCCTGCTCCGCCCCCTCCGGGCTGCGCGCCAGGGAGGCCGCGCGGGCGCCGGAACGGGCTGCTGCGTCCACTACCCCGCCGGTGGTCTGAATACGCCCGGCCGCGACGGCGATCAGCACGAAGAAGACCAACGCGGGGGCGAGGATCGCCAGTTCGATCGCGAAGCTGCCGCGGTCCGCGCCGGGGCGGCGCCACCGGAGCACGAACGGCCCGCGCAGGGCGGGCGGACGCCTCACGGCCGCCCGCCCTGCGGGACGAACTTCTCCCGGGGAGCGCTGATCCGACGGGTGATCAGCAGCCGGTCGAATCCCGGCACCACGGCCAGCGGCCGGACCGTGACGGAGATCCGGTAGGTGGTCGCGTCACTGGTGTCGGTCTTCACGTCGACCCGCTCGGCGAGATCACCGACCCGGGTCAGGAAGTCCCCGGCCCGCCGGGCGCCCGAATCGGAGGCGGCGCCCTGGGCCCGGCCGGCCTCGGCGCCCTCGCGGGCAGCCGTGAGCGCGGCCTGGCCCGCGTACCAGTAGAGGGCGGCCTGCACCACGAGGAAGACCAGGAACAGCGCGATCGGGAAGACCAGGGCGAGCTCGATGCTCAGCGCGCCCCGGTCGCCCCGACGGGCTCCGGTCCGGGCGGACGGCGGACGGCGGATCACGGAATGGGGGTGACGTTCGCGTCGGTCGGGATGTGCCCCTTCACCGTGCTGCCCAGGCTGCGCACCGCCACCACGATGGCGCCGGCGATGGCGACCAGCACGACCACGGCGAGCGCCAGCTCGATGCTGATGGCGCCGCGGTCGCCCGTGGCCCGGGCCGCCCGGAGGCGGCCCATCCGGTAGTGGAAGGCGAACATGCAGAGTTGCACGGGAAGGAAGAGTGCGGTGAGGAACGAGCGCAGTACGGCCATGATCTGCTCTCCAGGGTCTACGGTTGGCGGCTAGATGAAGTTGAGCATCTGGTACAGCGCGGGAAACGCGATCAGCACCGTCATGAGCAGGGTGAGCGCCGCTCCCGGCGCCACCATCCGCTCGCTGTCGGTGTTGGCCCGGGCCAGGTCCTCCGCGAGCAGTTCGTCGCGCAGGCTCTTCGCCCGGGCCCGGAGGGTGTCGTACACGGCCGCCCCGTCGGTGCCGGACAGCCGCATGATGTCGGCGACGTCCTGAAGGGGCGTCAGACCGAGTTCGGTGGCGAGGGCGTCGAGGCCCTCCCAGGGTGGGAGCCGGTCGGTGGTGGCGCGGTCCAGGGCGTCCCTGATCCGGCGCAGCACGGTGGAGCGGCCGACCACGGCGGCCCGCCGCAGCGCCTCGGCCGGGCCGAGGTCGGCGGCCCGTTCCAGGGCGACCAGTTCGAGGTAGGCGGCGATCCCGTTCAGGTACTCGGTACGGGCCTCCTTGGCCTCGCCCTTGACGATGGCGTCCGGCACCATCCAGCCCAGCAGGGCCAGCCCCGGGCCCACCAGCACGGGAACCAGCAGCGGCAGCTGGACGTCCATCAGGGTGGTGAGCAGCACCAGGTAGGCCGGGGCCATCAGTCCGATCAGGCCGAAGAGCAGCTTGTGCGCCATGAAGCGGGCCGGGGTGCGGCCGATCAGGGCGAGCTGCTGGTGCGGGATGCGGGCACCGGCCAGATGGATCGAGCGGGCGCCGATCCGGTCGGCCCAGGCGGCCCGGCCGCCGAGCTCCTGGGTCTCCGTCGGAACCCGGTGCAGCCGGTCCAGGGCCTGCGCCAAGTCCGGTGGGGCGGGCCTGAGTTCGGAGGCGATCAGGGCGATGCCACCGAGCACCGCGGCACCGGCCAGGACGGACCAGAGGGAGATCACGGGGCCTCCTTCCGGAACAGCGAGGGGACGGCGGGCACGGGCGCGCCGGCGGTCGGCTGCGTCCCGGCCGGCGAGACGTCCGGCCCGTCCGCGGCGGGCAACCGGACCGCGCCGGTCTTGCTCCGACGGTCGGGCTCCAGCAGCCGGGGCAGCTGCGGCTGGGTGGCCAGCTTCTTCATCCAGGCGATCACCAGGACGAACAGCAGCAGCACCACCAGCAACACCATCTGCCCCAGGAAGGTGCCGTACGGCTGGACGTAACGGTCGTTCAGCACACCGACCACCAGCACCCCGAGGATGATCACCAGCAGCCAGCGGATGGTGGTGCGGTGCGTGGCCCGGCCCGCCTCGATGGCTCGCCGCTGACGGACCTCCTCGCGGACCGACCCGGCCAGGTCGCCGAGGGTGCGGGCCAGGCCCGGGCCGCTGTCCCCGGCGCGCAGCACCAGGGCGGCCAGCACCTTGTCGGCGGTCGCGTCGGCGATCCGGTCGCCGAAGGCCCGCAGCGCCTCCTCCGGCCGCCAGCGGGACTGCAGGCGGGCGCTGAGCTCGGCGATCTCGGCCTCCAGGGCGGGCGGAGCGGTCCGGCGGCTGGTCACGATGGCCTGGTTCAGGCCGACGCCGAGCAGCAGTACGTCGCCCAGCCGCTGGGTCCACTCGGCCAGCGCCTCCAGCTTCTCGATCCGGTGCATGTCGGCCTTGGTGGCGCCGTACAGCCAGGGCAGACCGAAGGCCACCAGAGCGACCAGCACCAGCACCACCGGCGGGCGGCCGGAGAGCAGCACCAGCACCGTGCCGACGGCGAAAACCAGCACCTGGAACGGGAGTTGACGCCTGGTCCGGTTGGAGAGACGGCTCGCGAGGGGCCGGGCCGCGTCCTGCTCCGACCGGTCGACGCCGCGCAGCCCCACCACCAGCAGCACCAGGCCGCCGACCACCAGCAGCCCGCAGAGCACGAAGAGCAGCATCAGCGACCGCCCCCGATCCGCAGGTTGAGCGGGGCGCCCCAACTGCCGTACGCCGACGACAGCAGGCCCGCGTCGAAGCCGGCCCGGCGCAGGTCGTCCAGGCAGTTCGGCGGGGTGTGCGGCACGGCCCGGGGCTCGCCCAGGTCGGGGCGCGGGCCGAAGACGGTGTTCAGCGCCGGACGGCCGCTCTCACCGATCCCGGTCACCTCCATCACGTGCGAGACGAAGCGGTGCCGGCGGCCGCCGAGCGCGGTCTCGTCCACCATCGACACGTGCACGATCAGGTCGACCGCGTTGGCGGTCAGCCGGTAGGCCAGGGTGTCGGTCATGTGGGCGCCGTACTCCAGGCAGAGCTCGGCGATCCGGTCCACCACCATCTGCGGGCCACGGGCGTGCAGGGTGCACATCGAGCCGCCCTCGCCGTTGGTCATCACCCGCAGCATCGGCACCACCTCGCCGGAGCGGACCTCGCCGACGATGATCCGCGACAGCGTCATCCGCAGCGCGGCCGGGATCAGCTCACCGATCGTCAGCTCGCCGGCCACCTTGCCGTCCACCCGCTCGCCGTTGCCCTCCCGGGCCTCCATCGGCACCACCTGGCGCAGGTGGCCGAGGGTGTGCAGCCAGAGCTCGAACTCCGACTCCAGGGTGCCGACCCGCTCGTCCGGCGGGATCTCGGCCGCCATCGCGCGCAGCAGGCTGGTCTTGCCGACGCCCTGGGTGCCGGTGATCATCACGTTCTTCCGGGCCCGGATCGCCGAGGCCAGGAAGGCGGCCAGGGTGTGGTCCACGGTGCCCAGTTGGACCAGGTCCGCGAGGGTCGCCGAGGCCACCCGGTGGCGGCGGATCGCCACGTACGGGCGGGGCGTCACCTCGGTCATCGCCTGCAGGCGCATGCCGCCCTCCAGCCGCAGCGCCAGCATCGGGCTGGCGGTGGAGAGGCTGCGCTCGCCACCGCCGTGCTGGCGGGCCAGGTCCTGGAGCAGCTCGATCAGCTCGCCGTCGCTGTCCGCCACCGGCGGTACCTGGCGCAGCGGTTGGTGGACCTTGGAGATCCACACGTCGTCACAGCCGTTGATGAGGATGTTCTCGATCTCCGGGTCGTCCAGGTAGGGCTGGAGCCGCCCGGCCCGGAACAGCAGGTCGTAGACGGCCTCGGCCAGCGCCCGGTCCTGCTCCCTGGTCGGCGGGATGCCGTGGGTCTGGGCGTAGGCGTCGGACCAGCGGGCCACCACCTCGTCGATCAGCGCGCGGCCGCGCTGGCGCCGGGTGGCCCGGTCGGCCTCCACCCCGGACAGGTCGGTCAGCCGGGCCAGCTGCTCGTGCAGCTCGGCCGCGACCTGGCGCTTGAGCTCCCGGGCGACCTGCTGGTCGACAGCCGGGCGGACCCCGACGGGCTCGATGGCGGGCACCGGAGCGGCCTGCGCGGCGGCGGAGTTGACCGGCCCGGAGGTGAACTGACCGACCGGCGCCGCGTGCGGTATCACCGGCTGGGCGGTGGTCCAGGGCAGCCCGGCCGGGTCGGCCGAGGGCTTCTGCAGCGGGTCGTGGAGGGGGCTACCGCGCACGGAGCACCTGCCCGTAGGTCGGCGGGTCGGCCTCGGCCGGAGCCCGGAACGGCTCCGGGGCGGCGGGCTGCGGCACCGGCGGCGCGGGCACCACCGGGCCGGGCCGGCCGTCCGCCGGAGCGCCCGGTGACACCGACGAGGGGTGGGCCGGCGGGCGGCCCGGCTCGGCGAACGCGGCCTGGCGGTAGGCGGCCTGCGGAGGCTGCTGCCGGGGGGCGTGCGGGCCGAGCGTGTAGCCCTGCTGCTGGGGCTGCTGGGAGTGGGCCTGCTGGGAGTAGGCGTGCTGAGGGTACGGCTGCTGGGCCTGCGACGGAGGCGGCTGGAAGCCGGGCTGCGCGACGCCGGGCTGCTGGTAGGCCAAGGGGTGCGACTCCTGGTCGGGGGACGGCAGCGCCGGCCCCGGGTGCTGCGGTTCGACGGCCCCGGGTACGGCGGCCGGGGCCAGGCGCTGCCGACGGCGCCTGACGAGCAGTTGGATCTGGTCGGCCGCCGAACGGGCGGTGCGCATCAGCTCGGAGCGGACGAACCGGCGGTCCCCGGTGTCCCCGCCGTCCGAGAGCAGCCGGGCGGTGCGCGGCGCGTGCGGGAGCACCCCGAGCACCGGCACGCCGAACTCGCGGGCGATCTCCGCGGCCGGGTACGGGCCCTCGGCCACCACCAGCACGCCCAGCGCGTCCGGGCCGCTGCCCGACTGGGTCAGGTCCTCGCGCAGCGCGGCCAGCCGGGGCCGGGCCGAGCTCAGGCCGCGCAGCGTGCTGCGCACCGTCACCACCACCGCGTCGGCCCGCCGGGCCAGCACCGCGCCCGGCCCGTACGCGCCGGACCGGCCGAGGTCCAACAGCACGTCGTAGCCCTGGGGTTCGAGCGCGTGCAGCGCCTCCACCAGCGGCTCCCAGGTGTACGCCAGGCCGGGGGCCTGGGCCGGGTCGGTCAGGCCGGGCAGCAGCAGGCGCTCCCCGGTGCCGTCCGGCGAGATGTCCACCAGCTGCTCCCAGAGGGCCTGGGCGAGCAGGCCGCGGCGGTCCGCGACGGCCAGGTTGCGCAGCCCGTAGACCGCCTCGACCCGGCCCTCCAGCGCGCCGGCCAGCACCGCGCCGCCGTCCGGGTCGCACTCCACCAGCAGCACCCGGCGGCCCGGGTGCAGCGGCCAGGAGAGCAGCAGGGCCAGCGCCGAGGTGGTGGCTCCGGGGGCGCCCGGGCCGCCGACGAGCGCGATCACCGCCACGGGACCACCCCCCGGCCGACCCCGGGTGCACGGGCGGGGCGGGCCGTGGCGGCCGTCCCGAGGTGACGGCCCATCAGCCCGCGCTCCCGCTCGGGGAGGGCGTCGGTGCGGCCGGGGCCGCTCCGTCGCGCGGGGCCAGGATGATCTGGAGACGCCCGCCGGCCACCCAGGCGGCCAGCTTGGGACCGTCGGCGAGCGGCAGCGCCACGTCGACCACCTGGCTGCCGTCGGAGTCCACCTTGCCGACCGCGACCACCTTGACCGGGATGGTCTCGGGGGTGCGGACGGTCCCGTTCGGGCCGTTGTCCGGGGTGGAGACCACCACGATCCGGTTGCCGGGGTTGAGCCGGGTGCTCGGCAGCTGGGTGCGCTTGACCGCCACGCCGACCACCGTCTGGCCGGGCTCGACCAGGGACTCGCCGGTGACGTCGGCCCTGAGCAGCAGCCCGCCGCGCCTGAGGTCGCGGGAGGCCCGCAGCCCGATGGTGCGGGAGCGGTCGGCGGCGTCCAGCGGCTTGAGCGCGGGGTCGGAGGCGATCCGTGCCACGACCAGGTCCTCGGGGGCGATGGCCTGTCCGGCGGGCACGTCCCGGGCCAGCGCGAGCACCGCGATCCGCTGCCCGGTGGAGTTGTAGAGCACCGCCCCGCCGAGACCGCCGGCCGCCACCATGGCCACCGCCATGGCGATCACCGCCGGGCGCCGCCGTCTGGCCCGCAGGGTGCGCGGCGGCGCGTGCGGAGCCACCCGGGCCGCCTCGGCGGCGGGGACGGTGATGCCGGGGCTCGGCGTGGGGAAGGTTCGTTGCTCCACCGGGCTTCGGCCTTTCGTACGGGGGGGGTCGGGGGACGGTCCTGGGGACCGGTGCGCGGGGTGAGGTGAGGCCGCGTCAGTTGAGCAGCTGGACCTCGGCCACCTCGACCGGCGTCGGGGCGAGGGCGGGCACCCGGAAGAGGAAGTCCGGCCTGACCCGCTGCTTGGTGTCCTCGCGGATGGCCGTGATCTTCCAGACCGCGGTGGCCGCGACGTAGTACTTGCCGTCGGGCTGCCCGGCCGAGCTGTTGCCGTAGACGTACTGGCAGTCCGGCGAGGTGACCGCGCCCGAGCCGGCCGTGTACGGGGTGCCGGGGCCCTTGCAGCTGACCGGCTGCTCACCGAGGCCGGTGGTCCACTCGACGTGGTCCAGCTCCGCGTGGGCGGTCACGGTCAGCACGTTCCCCTTGGCCTGCGCGCTGACCGGGCCGGAGCTGCGTTCGCTCCGCTCGTACCAGAGCCAGACCGGCACCCCGACCGCGGCCTTGCCGGCCGGCGCGGTGCGCATGTCCGGCGGGAGCAGCCGGAGCTTGGCGACGGCCTTCGACGCGAGGTCGGCCGGGTTGTCGTAGACCGGCATCGGGATCGGCGGCTGCGGGAAGAACTGCTGCGGCCAGACCGAGAGGTTGCCGTCCTTGTCGCGGCAGACCACGTCGTAGATGGCGCCGTCGGCCGGGGTCCTGCCGCCCCAGACCGCCGCGGTGACCGGGGGCTGCGGGTTGGCGGGCTGGTAGTAGCAGCCGTTGTCCTTGCTGAACCAGCCCAGCTTCGGGTCCCAGCAGGGCCGGTCGACGCCGTTCCAGGTGCAGAGCGGGACGCCGTTGTCGCTGCCGCCGCCCGGGGTGCCGGGGCCGGGGGTCGTACTGCCGCCGCCACCGGGCTCGGTGACGACGATGCAGATGTCGCGCACCTCGCAGGGGTCGACCGTGCCGCCCGGCTCGTCGGCGACCGCCGGGCTGGACAGGGCGGTGACCAGGCCGGTCACCAGCAGGGCTCGGAGAGCGTTCCGTCGGACGCCGTTCAGCATGTTCGGCCCACCTCGCGGATGAATTCGACGATCTGCCAACGGGATTCGGTCTTGCGCAGGGTGACCTTCGCGGTGTAGCGGGTGAGGCGGTTCTTGGGTTCCGCCGTCGCCCTGGTCCTCGCGTCGGCCTGGTGCCAGTCCGTGACGTCGATGCAGTCCTCGACGGTGGCGGTCGGGGGCTTGGCCTCCAGGTCCACCGCCGTCACCAGCGGCGCGTTGCGCGGCGCCCCGACCATCACCTTCTTCGCCTCGGAGAGCTCGGTGAGGGTGACCATCGTGTCGCTGAGCGCCTGTCCGCTCGAGTAGAGCCTCAGCGGCAGAACGTCCGCCTCCGGTTGTCCGAAAGCAGCCGTCCTGGTGTCCCACCACGTCCGGTAGGCCGCCAACACCACGGTGGCGTTGGCCCCTTCGAGACCGGTCATCGGCTTGGCGGAGGCCCCCACGGTGGCGGTTGCCGTGACAGCAGGAGCAGTTGGGGCGGCGGAGACGTCGGAGAGCCGGTCGGCGGACCCGCTCTGGCCACAGGCGGTGAGGAGCAGCAGGAGTGCCCCGCCGGCCCCAACCCTCCCTGGGCGCACCACAATTCCGTGCTGCCGCATCGCCCCACCTCGTCGCGGCCCGCCCCGCGAGGGACCGCCGCCGCAGAAGAAATCCGCCACCCCTGGTGCTGCTTCGGGGGATTGATTCTTCGCCAACCCGCCCCTGCCCGGCAACACCTCGGGCGTCCTGACCTTACGCGGAAGGCGGATCCATTGGGGCACTTTCCCGCCACAGAACCGCCAACAGTTCCTCCGAAAGCGACAATCCGGCCAATGCGCCCCGGACGGCGGCCCGGTTGCGGAGCAGCAGCCTCCCCTGCTCCCCCGGCGCCAACAGCCGCGCCCCGGCCGCCCCGTAGGCACTCTCCGCCCAGGCCAGCTGGGCTTCCACGGCCGGCTGGAGGTCCGTCGGCGCCACCGCCGCGGGGGCGCCGGGCAGGCCGTGCTCCAGCACCCGGTCCAGCGCCCAGGTGAACGAGCCCTCCCCGCCGGGGAGCACGGTGTCCCGTCCTCGCCGGGGCGGCTGGTAGCGCGCCACCCGTCCCCACAGCGGCACCCGGGAGTGCGAGAGCAGTTCGCCCGCCCCCTCCTCACCCCGTTCGAGCGCCCCCCAGGCGTCCTTGTCGGCCACGGCGTCCACCAGAAGCAGGGTCTCCTCCTGGTCGCCGTGCACCATGGTGCTCACCACCCAGTCCCAGGCCAGCCCCCGCCGGTAGGCGTTGTCCGGCGTCGACCCGCCCGTCACCAGCGCCAGCCGCCGCCCGCGCGGATCCGCCACCAGCTGACCCAGCAGCGCGACCACCAGCCACCGGGCCGGACGCTGGGCCGCCGCCCGCAGCGCCGTCAGCATCGCGTTCGCGTCCGCCTCCGGCGCCACCAGCGTCACCCGGCTCCCCCGGGCCCCCGCGTCGAAGCACCGTCCGGGCAGCTCCGCCGCCAGCCGCCGGGCCCCGTCGGCCGCCCGCGCGGACCCGGCGTGGGCCCGCTCCGGCCCGCCGTCCGCGCCGATCACCACCAGCTCGATCCCGCCGCTCACCGGCATCCCTCCCTGCCCACCACCACCGCCGCCGTGCGCCGGCCCCGCCGCACAAGCTATCCGGCCGCCCTCGTCGCGCGTGCCGTTTCGACCGGAATGACGCGGGTCCACGCAGGTCAGGGACCATCGCGGGACCATGGGCCCTACTGACGGGCCGTCCGAAGCGGCACCATCGGGTACATGGACCGAGACGAGCGAGTGGAGACCCTGGGCGAGGCCGAGTGCCTGCGCCTGCTCGGCACCGTGCCCATCGGGCGCGTGGTGTACACCGAGCACGCCCTCCCCGCGGTCCTCCCGGTCGCCTTCGAGGTGGCCCCCGACGGCACCCTGGTCCTCGGCCTGCGGGCCGGCACCACCGTCAGCCGCGCCCTCGACGGCACCGTCGCCGCCTTCCAGGCCGACCACCTGGACCCCGCCACCCGGACCGGCTGGTCCGTCCTGGTGCACGGCCGCGCGGAGGTCGTCCGCGACGAGGCCGCCGTCCGGCGGCTGCTGCGGACCGGGCCGATGCCCTGGGTGAGCAGCGGCCAGCAGCCGATGTTCGTCCGGATCGCCCCGGAGCTGGTCAGCGGACGCCGCGTCCTCCCTGCGGGGCAGGCGCTCCAACGGGGCTGAGCCGGTGCACGGGACTGCGCCACCAGGGGCGCGGGGCACTGCGCGCGGGGGAACGGCAGCGCGTGCAACTGGCTCGCCTGCCCCGATCTCACGCCGGGCCGCCTTCCGTACTCGCGCAGTTCCTCGCGCCCCCGGCATCACCACTTCGTCCCTCACGATCCACCGCTGACAAGTGACCCGTGGGTAGGCATACTCTGCCGGTGTTCCGTCCCCCTTTCCGTCAGGAGCAGCCGTGACGACGTACGCCTCCCTCGCCGAGTTGACCGCAGCGGTCGGCACCGAGCTGGGCACCAGCGAGTGGCACACCATCGACCAGGGCCGGGTCGACCTGTTCGCGGAGGCGACGGGGGATCACCAGTGGATCCACGTGGACCCGCTGCGGGCGAAGGAGAGCCCCTTCGGGGGGACCATCGCGCACGGGTACCTGACGCTGTCGCTGATCCCGGTGCTGGCGAAGGAGTGCTACGCCGTCGAGGGCATCAGGATGGCGCTCAACTACGGCTCGGAGAAGGTCCGCTTCCCCGCCCCGGTGCCGGTCGGCACCGCCGTCCGGGCCACCGCCGAGCTGCTCTCCGCGACCGAGGTGCCGGGCGGGGTGCAGGCCCTGGTGCGGTACACGATCACCAGCGAGGGCAGCCCGAAGCCGCACTGCGTGGCCGAGACGATCACCCGCTTCTACGCCGCCTGACCCACCGTCAGGCCACCGCTTACGCCGAACGGTGCGTACGGCTCCGTCTCGCCGGGTGGGTGCGGGGCCCGGCCGGTAATGTCCGACAGGACGGACAGAACCGCCCATGGAGGTGCCGTGCCCAGCCCCGTCGCCTGGACGTCCCGGGTCGCCGCCCTCACCGCCGCGCTCGGCACCGGCACCGCGCCGCTGCTGGAACTGCCCGGTGACGCCTGGCGCCGGATCCGCACCGAGCCCTTCGGGGCCGAGCCCACCGGCGCCCGGCTGGCCCGGATCAGGAACTCCCCCAACTTCCGGGGCGGCGCCTTCCGCAATCCGGTGCCCACCAGCCGGCTGGCCAGGACCCGCAACCGGCTGGAGCTGAACCGGGGTCAGTTCGCGGCCAGCCGGCACCGCCGGGCACCGGCCGCGGCGGTGCCGCTGCACCGGCTGCTCCCTATCGAGCTGGCCGAGCCGCCCGGCTCCGGGCTCCGCGCCACCTGGCTGGGCCACGCCACCGTGCTGGTGGAGATCGACGGCAGCCGGGTGCTGTTCGACCCGGTGTGGAGCGAGCGCTGCTCGCCGTTCGGCTGGACCGGGCCCAAGCGGCTGCACCCGATGCCGATCCCGCTGGCCGAACTCGGGCCGGTGGACGTGGTGGTGATCTCGCACGACCACTACGACCACCTCGACCTGGCGACCGTCCGGGCGCTGGACGCCACCGGGACCACCTTCGCGGTGCCGCTGGGGATCGGCGCGCACCTGGAGCACTGGGGCGTCCCGGCGTCCCGGATCGCCGAGCTGGACTGGTGGGAGTCGGCCGAGGTGGCGGGGCTGACCCTGACGGCCACGCCGGCCCGCCACTACTGCAACCGCGGGCCGCGGAACAACCCGCTGGTGCTGTGGGCCTCCTGGGTGGTGGCGGGGCCGGAGCACCGGGTGTTCCACAGCGGGGACACCGGGTACTTCCCCGGCTTCGCCGAGATCGGCGGCCGGCTGGGGCCGTTCGACCTGACGATGGTGCAGATCGGCGCCTACAGCGACCTGTGGCCCGAGGTGCACATGACCCCCGAGGAGGGGGTACGGGCCCACCTGGACCTGGGCGGCGAGCTGCTGCTGCCGATCCACTGGTGCACCTTCAACCTGGCCCCGCACCCCTGGGAGGAGCCGGCCGAACGGACCGTCAGCGCCGCCCAGGCGCTGGGCGCCCGCCTGGTGGTGCCGCGCCCCGGCAAGCCCTTCGAGCCCGCCGGACCACCGCCGCTCCGGCTCTGGTGGCGGGCGGTGGCGGCGA
This sequence comes from Kitasatospora sp. NPDC004289, assembly GCF_053602875.1. Lineage (NCBI taxonomy): Bacteria > Bacillati > Actinomycetota > Actinomycetes > Kitasatosporales > Streptomycetaceae > Kitasatospora > Kitasatospora sp. NPDC004289. The sequence continues at coordinate 13,502 of NZ_JBSGEL010000117.1, forward strand.
TGCCGCGCGGCGCCGAACTGTTCGTCCCGCAGGGGCTGCAGCCCGCACCGGCCCGGCCCGCCCGCCGGGCGGAGGACGACGGCGTCACGGTCTGACGCCCGGTTCACGGCCGGGTCATCAGGGCCGGGCGGTTCAGCCGGCCGCCCGGGCCCTGATGATCCGCCAGGCCCAGTGCTGCGCCAGCAGGGTGAGCACCCCGGCGAGCACGATGCCCAGCAGGTTGAGCAGCAACTGGACCCCGGAACCCGCCGCCTGCGCGTAGTCCCGGTAGCCGAAGGCCACCGCCGCGTTGGCCGCGGCGGGGACGGTGGTGACCGAGATCGCCACGCCGACCAGCATCCCCGCCTTGGCCGAGGTCAACGAGAGCACCCCGGCCGCGCCGGCCAGCAGCGCGACCACGAAGGACATCGCGTCCGGCTTCCAGATGAAGGAGGTGTTCGGCCGCTCCGCCTCGAAGGCGGCCTGACTGAACAGCCCCAGCTGGTCCATCACCCAGGAGAACCCGGCGGTGAGCACCATGGCCACCGCGAAACCCACCAGCAGGGCGGCCAGCGAACGGCCCGCCTCCCTGGCCCGCCGCCGCACCAGGGCGACGCAGAGCCCGGCCAGCGGGCCGAAGTCCGGGCCGACCGCCATCGCGCCGACCACCAGGATCGCGCTGTCCAGCACCGCGCCGCAGGCGGCCAGCATGGTGGCCAGGGCCATGAAGGCGAGGTAGACCACGCTCAGCGTGGACTCCTCGTGGGTGATCTCGGAGACCGCCTCCCAGACCAGCGCGTCCGCGCCGTCGCCGGGGGCCAGCTCCTCGGCCTGCTCCGCCGCCTTGGAGATGGCCAGCTCCAGCGGTGCGACGTCGATCGCGCCCCGCTCGGGCAGCCCCATCGTCCGCAGCCCGCCTAGCACCTCGTCGGCCGCCTCGCGGGCGACGTCGCAGAGCACGACGTCCCCCGCCGGGCGCAGCGCGGCGTCCGGCAGCAGCACCACGTGGGTGACGCCGGCCCAGGTGTCGAGGCGTTCCAGTACGGCGTCCCGCAGGTCGTGCGGGACGATCAGGCGCAGATGCAGCATGGTCCGCAACCCTAGGGCGTGGCGCACCGGGGCGCCGCACCCGCCGCGCGCCGGACCGGACGAGCCGTCAGGTCCGGCGCCGTACTCCGGGCGGTCGACAGGTCGTCAGACCGTCCGCAGCGCCTGCTCGATCAGGGCGAGGGTCTCCCGGGGGTCGGCCACCTCGACCACCAGCCGGGCGTAGGCCTCCTCGACCAGCTCGATGACCACGGCCTTCTCCGGGTTCTTCACGTCCCAGAAGACCTTCTCGCCGTCCCGACGGAAGGTACCCGCCACGATCACGCCGGGGACGTGCGTGCCGCCGGCCTTGAGGCCCTTGGGCTCGCGCACGATGCCCGGGTCCAGGGTGGCGCCCCGGACGTGCCGGAGCGGGATCTCGATCCGGCTCCTCAGCGCCCAGAAGCGGTCCCACCCCTCGACCTCGACGGTCAGGACGCCGTCGGCGACCGATACCACTGCCATCTCCTCGACTCCTTCAGCTGGTTGACGTGATCCGACGGGCGAGCGCGGCGAGCTGCGCGGGCCCGCTCCCGGAGCGGCGCAGCCGCACGCCGAGCACGGTGGCGGCGAGCGCGGGCGCCAGGTCGGGCCCGGCCTCCGGGTGGGCGGCCAGGGCGGCCTCCAGGGCGGTCAGCCCCTCCTCGACCAGGGCCGCCACCTCGGGGTCGTGCGGGGCGCGTTCGGCGGCCGCGAGCAGCAGCAGCCCGGCGGCCGGACCGTCGTCGAAGGCGGCCGCGGCCCGGGCGAGGGCCACCCCGAG